>NZ_BKZR01000003.1:0-111673 GCF_008974225.1 Weizmannia acidilactici
CCCGCATCACTACGGACACCCTTGCGTTAGGCTATCGCTACTACTGCCTTCGCGATTCGGGACTTTCACCCTATAGAGTGCAGCCATGCCAGGTGCACCCAAATAGAAAAAGCGGACCAGAACCGGCCCGCTTTTTCCTATCCATCATCATTTAATTATCGGGAAAATCCGCCTAATTGTTGTTCAGCCATCGAAACAAGGCGTTTTGTAATTTCGCCGCCTACAGACCCGTTCGCGCGGGAAGTCGTATCAGCGCCAAGGTTCACGCCAAATTCTTGTGCAATTTCGTATTTCATTTGTTCCAGTGCCTGTTCAGCACCGCTTACAAGCAATTGGTTGCTGTTGTTGCTTTGTGCCATGTGTCTCACCTCCTTGTGAGTATAGAATGTGCACAAACACATAGCAACATGCTGTAATGATATTGGCGGTGCTACCAGTTAATGGATTTTACAGCAGATCCGATAAGTCTTCTTCCTGCTTTTTTTGGTTTGGCGTGATAAAGACGGTTTCAGTATGCTGCACTGCTTCCTCAATCAGTGTTTCCATATCAAGCCGGCTTTCATAGAGCCGCGAAAGCTCCACCTTCGGCCGTGTTTTCGGCGCAGGCGGCGTAAAAATGGTGCAGCAGTCTTCATACGGAAGGCTTGAGATCTCGTACGTATCAATTTTTTGCGCCATCTCAATGATTTCCAGTTTATCCATTGAAATGAGCGGACGTAAAACCGGCGTCGTGGTCACGTCATTAATCGCCACCATGCTGTCCAACGTCTGGCTGGCCACCTGCCCGAGGCTTTCGCCGGTCACAATAGCAAGCCCGTTGTGGATCTTGCGCAGCCGGTCCGTAATTTCCAGCATCACCCTTCTCTGTACTGTCATGGAATAGCCTTCCGGAACGCCTTTATGGATTGTTTCCTGGATTTTTGTAAACGGAACGATGTGCACTTTGATCGATCCGCTGTATGCTGAAATTTTTTCCGCCAAATCCAGCGCTTTTTGCTTTGCCCGCGGGCTTGTGAACGGCGGGCTGTGAAAGTGGACGGCTTCCACCTTCACGCCGCGTTTCATCGCCAAATAGCCGGCAACAGGGCTGTCGATGCCACCGGAAAGCATCAGCATCGCTTTTCCGGATGAACCGACCGGAAGCCCGCCGGCGCCTTTAATCACTTCGGTCGACAAATAGACGCCGTTTTTGCGGACATCCACGAGCAGTTCGATATCCGGATGTTTAACATCGACCCGGATGCCGCCGATATTTTTCAAGATATAGCCTCCGACCAAATGGTTTAAATCATTTGAATCGTATTCGAAAGTTTTGTCGCCGCGGCGTGCCGATACTTTAAACGTTTTTCCTTCCCGAAAGCTATTTTTGACCAGTTCAAGACCTGCCTGCTGGATACTTTCAAGCCGTTTATCGGCCCGGACAGCAGGACTGAACGACTGGATCCCGAAAATCGATTTTAACGTTTCGATCACCTGTTCTCCGTTTGCCCCGTTCAACAGCACGTACATCCGGTCGTACAGCGCCTGGACCTGAATGCCTTTATAAGGCTTCAGCGCTTTTTTGATGTTGTCTTTTAAATGCCTGATGAAAAACTGGCGGTTATGCCCTTTTGTCGAGAGCTCGCCGTAACGAATCAAAATTTGGTCGTAATTCATTGATTTCTCCCCAACACTTGTTGTAGATTTTGGATCGTTTGTTGCAAAATGCGTATAAAATTTTCCGCTTCTTCCATTGTGTTTTCATAGGAAAGGCTGATGCGCGCCGCCCCCTCGGCTTCAGCTTTGGAAACACCCATCGCCAGGAGCGTGCGGCTCAGTTCCCGCGTTTTTGAAGAGCAGGCACTTGTTGTCGAAATAAAAATTCCTTGCTGCTCAAGCGCGTGCACCAACACCTCACCGCGGATACCGCCGGCCGAAAAATTAATGATATGCGGTGCCGACACTTCCGGGTCCGTATGCACGGTAACGCCCGGTATCGCTGCTAACTTTTCGATCAGGTAATCGCGGATTTGGGACGTTTTTTCTGCTGCCCCGTTTTCGAACTTTTCATGGATCAGCCGGAGCGCTTTTGCGGCTGCAACAATCCCACCCGTATTTTCGGTGCCGCTGCGCAGCTGGCTTTCTTGGTGCCCGCCGGTTAAAAGCGGTGAAATTCTGATATTTGCACGCTTATATAAAACGCCTGTCCCTTTTAAGCCATGGAATTTATGCGCAGAAATCGTACAAAGATCGATGCCAGCTTCATGCAAGGAAAGCGGGACTTTTCCGCACCCCTGAACATGGTCGACATGGAATAAAATTTTTGGATAGTTTTTCAGGAGGCGTCCGATTTCCTCAACCGGCTGGACCGCCCCGACTTCATTATTCACATGCATGACGGACACCAAAATCGTTTCGTCCGTGATCGCCGCTTTTAAATCATCTATTCGGATTCTACCCCTGCTATCCACAGGCAGATAAGTAATGCGAAAGCCCAGCTTTTCCAGCTGGCGGCAAGTTTCAAAAACGGAAGCATGCTCGACAGCCGTTGTAATGATATGCCTGCCCCTTGCACGGTACTCAAGGGCGGTTCCTTTAATCGCCAAATTGTTCCCTTCCGTGCCGCCGGAAGTAAAAACAATTTCGTTTTGGTTTACACCGAGAATGTTTGCAATTTGCTGTCTCGCCTGTGTGACGAGCTTCTCTGCCTGCGCGCCGAGGCTGTGCAGGGAAGAGGGATTCGCATAATAGTTTACCGAAGTTTTCACAAAAGTATCCAAAACTTCAGGGTAAGGCTTCGTGGTTGCACTGTTATCGAAATAAATCATTTGAACACCTTCGATCGGCATAAAGTTGTATCCAAATCTACATCATACCATAGATGCGAATATTGGAAAAGCGGTAAAAAGCAAACGGAAAAGGCGGGTATCTCCGCCTTTTCCGTTTGCCTGCATGCCCGTTACAACGTTTCTTCCGTTTCAAGCATTTTTTCAATTTTTTTTAAGGCACCGGGCTCGACAGATTCCACTGTTGTGGCGGCTTCTTCCAGCGCAGCCTGGTAATTGTAGCTCCGGAAAGCATCTTCGGCGCGCTGCAACCCGTCCGCCACTTTTTTATATTTTGCGCGGTACCGGTTGCCGTATTGAATCACTTTTTCAGCCAATACAACATTTTCCAGCAGTTCTTTCGTACTTTTCTCAAGCCCGCTGACCGTGCTTTCCGCTTCAGCCAGATGACGGTTCACCGTTTCCATATTCAGCGGTTTTGCATCCAAGCTTTCCGCCGTCTCCCGGATGGCTTTGCGCGCTGCTTCAAACTGCTCCCGGTACGATTCCGGCAGCCCCGGGACATTGCTTCTGCCAACCTGGCGGCGCATCTCCTGGATTTGCCGCCTTAATGCGGCAATTTTCCCGCGCGCCTCCATTTCATCTTTTCGCAGGCTTTGCAGATACTCCGTAAATGTCTCCTGGTCATCCTGCAGTTTTTCAATCTGCCCTTCAATTTCTTTTAACTGTTCGCTTAAAACCGAATAAATCGACTGGTTTTCGGGAATTTTAGCCTCAAGGACTGCAAAACGCTTTGCCAGTTTTTCAATTTGTTTTTCCAGCTCATCCGGGACCGCCATGTTTTCCTGCTGAAGCTGATACGTCTGCCGGATGGATTCCGTTTCATGCTTCAGACGGCTGTTTTCCCCCTGAATTTCATCGAGCTGTTCTTTCACTTTCCGGTAATTCAGCAGCACATAGTTTTTCGCATAAGCTTCTTTTTCCAAAATATCATAAATCGTATCGATTCTTTCCTTTAATGACTGAATTCCCTCTTCCACACCGCCGGTATCCGCCATTTCCAGTTTCTGGTGGTATGACGCAAGCTTTTCTTTTATATCCTTCATTTCTTCATCAAACTGTAGATGATCCAGCACAAAACCTTGGGCAGCCATTTCTTTATAGCCCTCTGTTAATTCCGCAAGCTGCATCGGTAAAAGCGATCCCGTTTCCGCCAATAAATCCGGGATCTTCCTAGTATCCTCCTGAAGTTTTTTCACTTCGGCCTTTAGTTCATCTGCTAATTTTTTTGCTTCAAGATAATTGCCCGCTTCCGTCAGCTCCCCGTACCGGTCAAACTTCGCTGCCAGAGCATCCGTCTTCAAATCCAGATTTTTAATGGCTTTTCCGTATGTGTGGCGGTGGGTCAAAAGCTGCTTCTTAATTTCTTTAAAAACCTTCCCGGTCTCTTCCATTTCCTGCCGGCTTTGTTTTTCGGCATCGATCAGTTCATGGAGTTCCACAAGTATGTTTTTTATTTTTAATTCGGCATCATTGAGAAATGCTTCCGTTTCAGCCTGCACTTCTTTTGCCCTTTTGAACCGGTATTTGTCGGTGTGCTCTTCGATTTCGAAAAGCTTTTCTTCCACCGCGGGCAGCTCGTCATTTAATAGGTCTTCCCAGTTTTTGCGCCAGCGCTCAAACAATTCTTCCGTCTCCCCGGTCATGTTGAGCTGCTTCACTTTTCCCAATTCTTCGATGACAGGCCGGTTCATAATATCAATTTTCCAAGCTTCTAGCCTGTCAATCTCCTTGTAAAACTGCCTTCTGATGATAAATCCGTATATCAATAAGATTAAAAGCAATACAATCGCGCCAATGATGCCGTACATCATAAACTTAAAAGCCTCCCGTCCATCCACAAATCAAATCTATATCAACCGCTCATTATGTAAAATTTCTTCCGGGCTTTTTCCGCCCGGATTTTCCCGTATGGTATTTGTATTCTATGATACCATGTAACGACAATATTTGACTATGGAATTCGAGATTTTTCGCATCAATTTGGTTTGTTCTTCCTTCAATGTACAAAAAAATCCTTAAATAAACCGGCTCTGTTTAATAGATTGCTGGCTGCCGCGAAATTCCATACCACAGTATGCGGCGGCCAACAATCAATGAAACAGAGCCGGCCCGTTAAAAAGCGGTTTTTAATAAAGGTTATGTTAGTGATCAATATGGATGATCGCGAAATCCGCTTCGCATATGGCGCGTCGCGGCCTCCCCTCCCGATACCACAGCACGAGGGCCTCTTCTTGCCCGCTTATACTGCAGATGTCTCAGAAATGAACGATAATCAACAACAACAATTAACAGAGCCTTAATAATAATGATTCCGGCTGCCCCTCGCCGTTTTGCTTCAAGCTGCCTAGCCATTCCGTAATGGCACGGCTGTACTGCTCGGTGAAATAAGGTTCTTCCGGCTGCATGCCCCATACTTCGCGAATATATTGGCTGTTTAAATAAGGCATCGCAATCATGCTTCTGAGCTGAATCACCATAAAATTCAGTTTGTTTCCCTGCATCCCCAGGCCAAACCAGGCTTTGGCAAGCTTTTTCAACAAATAGCGCTCTTTCATCAAGTACGTGGAAGTGATCTCGCGGACAATCTGCGAATCGATCGTTACTTCCCTCCACACAAATCTTGAAAGCAGATGGTTTTCACTTTGGAAATAAAGCATGCGGCGGATTGCCCGAATCAGTCCTTCCCCGGGAAGGTTTTGGGCATCCTGCACCACCTCCTCAAGGCATGCAATATATGGTTCAAAAAAGCGGATAAAACACGCTTCCAGCAGGCCCTGCTTTCCGTTATAATAATAAGAGATATTGGCAGAATTGACTTTCGCGGCGGAGGCGATTGCCCTGATGGTTGTCCCCCGGTAACCGTACGTATGGAATAAAGAAATGGCTGTATTTAATATTTTTTCTTTTGCTGCCGCACCATTACCGTCCATGTGCTTCATCCTTTCTTCCTATGTTCATGCTTGCCGATTTTGCCCTTGTGTGATAAAAATATTCTATTCATAAGAATTCAATGTTTTGGGCCGGTTTCCTTTAAGAACTTCTCGACAAATTCTTATCCCGTGCCCCGTTTCTTGTTGAAAAATTTGTTGACGTGAGGATGATGGCCATGTTTCATGCAGATACATATCGAGGAACGAAAAAAGAAAATTACCAGCTTGTCGTAAAACAGCTTGAGGCGCTGACGGATGGCGAACCAAACCGAATTGCCAATTTAAGTAATGCTTCCGCGCTTTTAAACCACTCTCTGGACCGGATCAACTGGGTCGGATTTTATTTGGCGGACGGAAAAGAATTGGTGCTTGGCCCCTTCCAAGGCTTGCCGGCTTGCGTGCGGATTCCATATGGGAAGGGTGTGTGCGGCACGGCATGGAAAGAAAACAAGATCTTGCGCGTCGCCGATGTCAACCAATTTCCAGGGCACATTGCCTGTGACGCCGCTTCGCAGTCGGAAATCGTTGTCCCGCTTGTAAAAAGCGGTAAAGTGGTCGGCGTTTTGGATATTGACAGCCCCGAAAAGAACCGTTTTGACGAGGAAGACGAAGCCGGCTTAACCGCGTTTGCCGCCGCGCTTGTGAAAGTTTTGTAAAATGGCGTATGCCCAAAACCCCTTGCCGGAATTGCCGGGCAAGGGGTTTTACTCATTTGCTTTGATTTGCGTATTGCTGATCACAACCTGGTTTTTCCCTAAATTTTTGGCATGGTATAAACCGGCATCCGCCCTGTTAAAAAGGGATTCAGCCGTTTCGTTCATTTCTTTGTTCCAGTACGAAACACCGCAAGAAACGGTGATCGGCGGGTTTGTATTTTTCTCCACAGCTGTAAGTAATCTTTTTGCGACCTGTTCGCCCGTTTCAAGCGGCACACCGGGGAGGTAAATGGCCAATTCCTCTCCTCCCCACCTTGCGCCGACATCTGTTGAACGGATATTTTCTTTAATCAAACGGGCAACTTGAACCAAAATTTCATCCCCCACCTGGTGACCATATGTATCATTCACTTTTTTAAAATCGTCAATGTCCAACAAAATCAATGTACCCTGCTCATCTTCTCTAATTGATTCCTCCATCCTGCTGTTCAAATAATTTTTGGCAAACAGTTGTGTAAGTTGATCCGTGATTACCATCTTTTCCAGCCGCTCACGGAGCATCGAATTCGTTAAAGCCATGCCCGACTGGTAAATCAAAGATTGAAAGAGTTTGAACATATCAAAAGAAAAATGGTACGGTTCCTCGTGGAGGACGATGCAGAATCCTTTTAATGCATCTTCCTGGATCAACGGGACGGCCATCAGCGAAGCAAAACGGTACCCTCTTTCGGGATAGCGCCGGTTTAAATTGCTGATAAACAATGATTCCTTATTGTTGTCGGAAAAGGATTGGTTGACAAAGTCAATATAACGGATGCCCTCATTTTGTTCGAAGACAGGGCTGCTGCCCTCAAGCAGGTGGTACTTCCCGTCCTGGATCATGATAAAGCCGATTTCTTTCGCATCAAACGAGCAGGAGATTTGCGACATTAAAAAATCAACCGTTTCTTTTACATTCGTGCTTTTATTTAACTGCTGAGAAACCGAATTGATGAGACGGAGTTCTTCAATGGACTGCATCGACTGCTGGTACAACTTGGCATTTTCGAGTGCACTGCCCGCCGTATTCGCCAACAGGCTGATAAATTCGACATCGCTGCGGTTAAATTCATAGTTGGCAAACGCGATGACTTGCAAAACGCCATATACCCCCTGCCTCCCTCGAAGCGGGGCATACAGCAGCGTCTGGTTCGTACGCCACAAAGTTGCAATCTGGATCTGGCCGTTCACATACGAATCAAGCGCCATATCGTCGATTGCATCGTACTGGAGCGATTTGATCGGCAAATCCACATTATGATGATCATCATCAGACAGCATTAAGGAATATTCAAAAACCGGGTACACCCTTTGGAGCGTATAAATGATTTCTGCTAGGATAGTGTCTGTATCCATGGAAGAGTGGAATTTCTCGGTCACTTGAAATAATTCAATATAACGTTTCCGGTCGCTTTCCACAACAGATAACTCATATTTCAACTTCAAAAATTTCCGGCTCTCCCGGACGAATGCCTGCAGATCCGCGTTTGACAGCGTTTCTAAAATCTTCTTTGGAATAGAAAGAAAAAGGCAGCCGTCCTCCATCTCTTTATCCGGAATGGAAAAGGCAATATTAAACTGTGAAAAGTAAGGATCTTTTTGCAATTCCCTGCTAAAGACGATCGGGGATTTCCCTGTCAAAGCTTTTATTTTCCCAGATGGCAGGCTTGTTTTGACGGGTTGCTGGTAAGGGTTGTAAAAACCGCTGATTTTATAACATTTTGTATTTTCGGTGTCCTGTTTATAATATGCAATCTTTTCCGCGTTTAAACAGTCGGCCACAACCCCCACCCATTCATCCAAGCTGCTGCCCTCCTGCAAATTCATTAAATCCAATAAACGGGACTTGTAATATAGGATCAAATGACTGAAATTCTTTTCCATTACCTAATCACCTTGTTTCATGTAAAAACGAAAACAAACGCATCCACATATTGAAAATGAAGAAAATTAAAACAAAAAATCGCGTGGTGTACCGCGAAAAAGGAAAAAAGTCACTTAAATTAATACTATTATATTACAAAAGAACTATTAATGTACAGCATATCCAGCCGATATATTATATATACTCGGTCTAATGCAGGAAAAACGCGGCACACCGATTTCCTTGTTGACTTTTAGGGAATAAAAACATATAATCAACTTTGTGTAAAATAATGCAGCCTTAGTGGGCAGCTTTATGCCTGCATTTTGTTCCTTGGACGGGATGTCCCGCAAGGTGTATCGCGTAACCCTCTGCTGCTGGGGCGATGGTACATGAAAACAAAATGCGCATAAAGGAATGTCCATGATACCTGTTTTTATTTTACAACAAAATAAAAACAAAGGAGGAGTCTTTCATGGCTCGTTATACCGGCCCAAGCTGGAAATTATCCCGCCGTCTTGGCATTTCTTTAAGCGGTACTGGAAAAGAATTAGAAAAACGCCCTTATGCGCCAGGCCAACACGGCCCGAACCAGCGAAAAAAATTATCTGAATATGGCTTGCAATTGCAAGAAAAACAAAAGCTTCGCCATATGTACGGCGTAAATGAGCGCCAATTCCGCAATACTTTCGCAAAAGCCGGCAAAATGCAAGGTAAACACGGCGAAAACTTTATGATCCTTTTGGAGTCCCGTTTGGACAACCTTGTTTACCGCCTTGGTTTGGCACGCACACGCCGCCAGGCACGCCAGCTTGTGAACCACGGCCACATTCTCGTTGACGGCCGTCGCGTTGATATTCCGTCTTACCGTGTAACACCTGGCCAAACGATCGGCGTTCGCGAAAGATCCCGCAACTTGGATGTCATCAAAGAAGCAATCGAAACGACAACTTTTGTTCCGGATTACCTTTCTTTTGATGCAGACAAGCTGGAAGGGATCTACACCCGCCTGCCTGAACGCTCGGAACTTCCGGCTGAAATTAACGAATCGCTGATCGTTGAGTTTTATTCACGTTAATTGGACGGCTGCGCAAAAAACCCCAAGCCATTATGGTTTTGGGGTTTTTGCATAGAGGGATTTTTTTATCCAAAAAATCTATATTACGAATATCGAGATTACGATAGCAGCGTTTTAATTGATAAATGAATATTTAAATTTGCCGATCAGTTTTTTCATAGGACACAATAGAAAAAAGGGGTGGCAGTAGAATGAGGGTATCAGGAATGATGGGAATCTTATTGAGCATTCAAGCATTGCTGCTCTATTTAAACCCGTTAAACCTTCCGATCCAGTCAGATACAAGGGTCATCATATGCTTAACGGTTGCAGCAAGTATTCTATATATCATCGCAGCTTCCGCTGATTTGCAACCGAAACGGGCCATCCACATTTTGGGAGGAGTCATCGCCGCGGCAGTCATCGCCCAAATCGTGCTGGACGCTTTCCAAAATTCGTTTTTTGCCTATACCTTTTTTATTTACGGCAGCCTTGTGTTTTTCAATAGTTTATTATTTTTGATCGCTTTTTCTATATTTTCCTAAATTTTCTGATCAAAAACACCGCTGTAATAAAATTGCACAACAAAATGTAAGGCAACAAAGAAGACGAATCCGAATCCAAAATCCGAATTTCGGCCGTCTTTTTTGTTTGCCCTTCAATATGGAAAGTATCATTGATATTAAAGCTCGTCAAACCCGTTCAAATCGCTTACTTTTGTGTACTGGCGCGATTTTTGTTCAAAAAAATCGGTTTTTGTGCCGTCAAAATTGTCAAGATAGGCGCGGATCCACTTCATCGGGTTCCGGACATTTTCCGGATAGATTTCACTTAAGCCGATCATGCGCAGCATTTTGTTTGCCCGATATTGTATAAAACCGGCCATTTCCTCCAAATCGATCCCCTCTACATCAGAAAGGACATACTGCGACCATTCCGTTTCCAGTTCGACCGACCGCTTGAATTGGGCATACACCCAATTTGCAAACCCCTCCGTATTCAATTCCGGATTTTCCGCCAATGCCGCGCGGATCAGTTCCGACACAAACCGGCCATGTTCCAGCTCGTCCCGATTGATGTAGCTGATCATCGTTGAGGTGCCGACCATTTTATTTTGGCGCGCCAAGTTATAAAAGAATGCAAAACCGGAGTAAAAGAACAACCCCTCCAACAAGGTCGAGTACACTAGCGTTTTCAGGATGTTTTCGACGGACGGCTCTTTTACAAACCGGTTATATTGCTCCATTAATGCCCGGTTCCGTTTCAGCAGCACGGGATTTGTCCTGCCGATCTCAAATGCATTGTTCTGTTTTTCCAATGAAACAACAGAAGATAAAATATAGGAATAGCTCTCATTATGGACCGCTTCTTGCTGGGCGATAACAGCCAGGATCGACTGCACGGACGGATCCGCGGCATAAAGCGACAGAAGCAGCATCGTCCTTGTCTGCGAGGAATCGAGCGTCGCCAGCAGGCTGATGATTTTCAGGAAAGTTTCCTGTTCCCACTTCGATAACTCCGGAAATTGTTTGATATCCGAGGACATATTGATTTCATCAGACTGCCAGTAATTTCCAAGCAGCCGTTTGTACATTTTATACCAGTGGGGATACGGGAGGTCATTCCAATTGAGTATCCCGCTTGATTTCCCGCCGAAAAGCGCGGTCGCTTTATTTGAATACATGGGCTCTAATGTCTTCACTTTTTCCTGCAAAAGCATCTTCCAGCACTCCTTCCAGCCATTTTTCAACTTTCTTCTCTTGGCTCCCTCTAGGGGATTGTTCAATTTTTAAAGGTTCCCAGCGGCTACCGTAAAATTTCGCGAGTTTAACGGCGGCAAGACAGAACAAGTCATCACCGCCGAACTGCGTGTCGCCTGTACCAAAAACAGCGACATTCTCCGGCTTATACCCGATTTCGAGGACAAAATCTTTCACTTCATCAGGTGTGCTCCCCATATCCCAAGTAAACGTCCCAATCAGGATGAGATCGTAATGTTCCGGGTTTACCGGAGGCGAAACACCGATCTGGTACATGTCCACCCGGATGCCGCGCGCTTTAAGCCCTGATTCGATGAGTTCCGCCGTTTCTTTTGTATTTCCGCTATATGACAAATAAGCGATTAAAACGTTCAGCTTTGACACCATTCGCACTCCTCTACATCATTTGAAGTGGATCGCACATAATAAGTCGTTTTCAGGCCTTCCTTCCAAGCCTGGAGGTGAAGATCAAGCAAAACCGCTGCCCGGATGTTATGCGGCACATAAAAATTGAACGAGATGCTTTGGTCGACATGCTTCTGCCGGGCTGCGTTCTGCCTGACGGACCAGCGCTGGTCGAGCACATAGGCGGATCGTCGATAAACCGCGTAAGTGCGGTAATTTAAATCCGGCGCGGTGACCGGCATTTTATAATCCTTTTTCTCCTCAAAGTAAAAAGGCTTGAAAACCGGATCAATGCTCGCGGTGGATCCTGCAATGATGGAGGTCGTCGCGTTCGGGGCAACCGCCATTAAATAACCATTGCGGATGCCGTATTGTTTCACATCTTTTTCAAGTGCCTTCCAACGTTCACTTGTATAGCCTTTTTCTGCAAAATAGGCACCTGTGCTCCATTTGCTGCCCGGAAAAACCGGATAGCAGCCTTTTTCTTTGCCCAGTTCCATGCTGCTTTTAATCGTAAGGTAGGCGATGTCTTCATACAGCTTGTCCGCGTACTGCACTGCTTCTTCCGATTCCCATTGGATATTTTCTAATGCCAATAAATGATGCCAGCCGAAAGTGCCAAGCCCGACCGCCCGGTACTTTTGATTGGTGATTTCAACCTGCCTGATTGGAAGGGTGTTGACATCAATGACATTATCAAGCATGCGCATCTGGATTGGGATGAGCCGTTCAAGCACCCCGTCCGGCACCGCTTTTCCCAAATTGATGGAACTTAAATTACAGACAACAAAATCACCCGACCGGTATTTTTTTACAATCATATTTTCTTTTTCCACATATTCTTCCAACCATACCGTCGGGGATTGGTTTTGGGCAATTTCCGTGCACAAATTGGAGCAGTAAATCATCCCCTGATGGCTGTTCGGATTTTTCCTGTTCACTTCATCACGGTAAAACATGAACGGCGCTCCCGTCTCCAGCTGCGATCTCATGATGCGTTTCATGATTTCAATCGCAGGGACTTTCTTTTTCGATTTGAGGTCCGCTTTAATGCACGCTTCATATTTTTCGCGCCACTTGCCGCTTCCTTTTGTTTCATCGTAAAAATCTTCAAGTGAGAACCCCATTGCTTCCCTGACTTCATGCGGGTCAAACAAGTACCAATCGCCCCTTTTTTCCACCTGTTCCATAAAATAATCCGGGATGCAAACACCGGTGTAGATGTCCCTTGCCCGCATCCGGTCATCACCGTTGTTTAATTTCAAATCCAAAAAATCTTCAATGTCAAGGTGCCAAACATCCAAATAGACTGTAACCGCCCCTTTCCGCGTCCCGAGCTGGTCAACGCTGACCGCCGTATTGTTTAACTGCTTGATCCACGGCACAACACCGCTTGACATGCCGCGGAAACCTTTGATGGCACTCCCCCGTGCGCGGATTTTCCCCATATATACGCCAATTCCGCCGCCGTTTTTTGAAAGTTGGGCAATATCCGTATTGCTGTCATAAATGGATTGCAGGCTGTCATCTACTGTATCAATAAAGCAACTCGACAGCTGGCTGTAAGTTTTCCCGGCATTGGCGAGTGTCGGAGTCGCAACGGTCATATACAAATGGCTGAGCGCCCAGTACGCTTCTTTCACATATTCCATCCGTTTTTCCGGCTTTTCATCCTGCATCAGGTACATGGCGATCACCATCCAGCGTTCCTGCGGGAGTTCATAAATGTTTTTTTCAAAATCCGCGGCAAGATACCGGGTGGCAAGTGTATAAATTCCGGGATACGTAAACAGATAATCCCTTTCCGGCCGGATCCATCCGCCAATTTCTTCGATTTCCTTCCTGCTGTATTTGGCGAGCAGATGTGGCGAATAAATGCCTTTTTTCGTCAGTTGTTCAATCAGTTCATAAAAGGGACCGTAACGCTGCTGCGGATCGTAATGCCGGTTTGCAGCCGCCTTCATGTAAAGCAGTTGCAGGTAAATCCTGGCCGCAAGGAACGACCAGTCCGCACCGGCTTCATCTACATTTTCGAGCGCGTATTTGATAAGCAAATCGGTTTTTTCTTCAAGCCGGGCATCCTGATACCAGGCATTTGCAACCTTTTCTTTATACTTTTCGGTTTGAAGATCAAGTCCGGCCGAAATTTCATCCATCCATTTCAAAACGCCCGCTGCTTGAGTTGAACATAAGTTTTCCATGTTTTTCCTCCTTTTTTGAACCATAAAAAAACCGTCCACCCCGGGGATGAACGGCGAAACCGACAGAAAAACTGCAATATGTATCCATGTTTTCCAATCGTTTCACCTTCCCACACCCCGGAGAATGGAAACTTCAAGCTATGGCAGGTCTCCTGGCTTGTGTATCATCCTACTAAAGCCCTTCCCATACCGCCGCCATGAAGCAGGGGGTACAGTGGATTTGCTCGTTCGTCCACACTTACAGTTGCGGGGGCAGCTCCAGCTTTCAACTGGATTCCCTTTTAAGGCATTGCAAAAAATGCCACCATCGCCTGATATACCATATTTAGTGTTTTAATAGCATTAATAATACTACATATTGTTAGGTTATCATAGCAAGGAAATTTTTTCAAGAAAAAAATAAATAGAGCCCGCTTTTCACCACAAAAGCAGGCTATAAGGGAGTCTTCTTGAATGGCATTAATAATTGATTTTTATATAAGTATGTTCCCATTCTTCAAATGGAAGCGTGCGGTCCGGGATGTCAACTCGGTTAAAGCGGATCGCGCGGGCACCGTGGTCTTTTGTAATTTCTTCATAAATAAAAGCATCATCAAATCCCGCATTTGCCGCATCCTTTTGATCGGCGGCAAAATAAACTTCTTTCGGCCTCGCCCAGTAGATTGCGCCCAAACACATCGGGCACGGCTCGCAGCTTGAATAAAGGATACAATCGGCAAGCTGGAAAGTTCCAAGATTTTGGCAAGCATCCCGTATCGCCTGAACTTCCGCGTGGGCAGTCGGATCATTGTTTTTCGTAACGCTGTTTTTTCCGATCCCTACAATTTCACCGTTTCCATTTACAACAATGGCGGCAAACGGCCCGCCCCCATTTTCGATATTTTCCCTTGCCATTTCAATCGTTACCTTTAAAAAATACGCATGATTCATTCGCATCCCCCCTTTTTGTTGATTATAACAATAGATCTTCCAATTTTTGAAAAGATCTGTTCACAATTCTGACAATAAAAATTCGGGTTGCCGAAAGCGGGGCAAAACAAAAAGGCGTGATAGATGCCCACGCCCTAAACAAACCGCCTTATTTTTTCTTTCCGCTTTTCCGCCACAGCAGCAGCAATGAAACAGCCAGTGCGCCGGTAAGGAGCGGCTCTTTTTTCAGTTTGTGATCTTTTGTATAAAAAACGTCTTTCACGATGAGATTGATATTTTGCGGGCGTTCGGCCAGACGCCGCATATAATAGCCGAACCAATCGTTCCCGAACGGCATATAAGTGGTGAAGTGGTATTTTTCCGCCAATTCGTACTGCATCTCCTGGCGGAAACCGTACAGCATCTGAAATTCAAATTTTTCATGGGAAATGTTGTTTTCCCTGATAAAATCCTCCAACGCACGTATGATGTTGTGGTCGTGGGTGGCAATTGATGTGTACGCATCGCCGAGCAGCCGTTTTTTTGCTAGTTTTAAATAATTCCTGTCGATTTCAGCCTTCGTTTGGAAAGCAACCGCTTCGCTTTCTTTATAAGCCCCCTTCACAATGCGGAGCCGGATATCCTTCAGCTCATCCATCACATCTTCGGCACAGCGCAAATACGCTTGAATCACCGTTCCGACATTGCCGTAATTTTGGAGCAGGATTTTTAACACATCAATCGTGGCCTGAAAATGGGCATAATCTTCCATGTCAACATTGATAAAAATGCCGTAGTGCTCTGCCCGCGCTAAAATTTCTAACATATTTTGAATGCAAAATTCACGGCTGATATCAAGCCCGAGCTGGGTCAATTTCACCGATACATGGCAATCCAGTTTCTCTTCGCGGATTTTGTCCAGCATATTCAATATCTGCCGTTTTGCGGATTCTGCTTCCGTTTTTTCGGACACAAATTCCCCGAGATTGTCGACGGTGCAGCTGATTCCGCGGGCATTCATCTCCTTGATCGTGCGCGTGACGCTGCCGATATCCGTGCCTGCCACAAATTTTTCGGCCCCGAAGCGGAACCCCCATTTTTGCGCGCTTTTATTTAAAAATTTGCTGTTTGAGAGGCAGATGAAAAAATCCCTCGTCCAGTTCACCACCAGCTTCCCTCCTTTCTATGGATCCGCCCCAAAGGATTAAAACATTTCCGATACAGATTTGGCTTCCATAAACAGCTTCAAATAATCCGGGCCGCCTGATTTTGAATCGGTTCCGGACATTTTGAACCCGCCGAACGGCTGATACCCGACAACGGCCGCCGTGCACCCGCGGTTAAAATACAAGTTCCCGACATGGAATTCGTAACGAGCGCGCTCCAAATGCTCCCTGTTTTTCGAAATGACAGCGCCTGTCAATCCGTATTCCGTGTTATTGGCAATGTCCAGAAGCTCGTCAAAATCCTTCCCTTTTGTAAAGGCAACAACCGGCCCGAAAATTTCTTCCTGCATGATACGCGCTTTCGGGTCCACATCTTTAAAGATCGTTGGATGAATAAAGAAGCCTTTTGAATCGTCAGCTTCCCCGCCGAGGACAAGCTTACCTTCTTTTTTGCCGATCTCTATATAACTTGTAATCTTGTCATACTGCTTTTGGTTAATCACCGCTCCCATGTAAACATTTTTTTCGGACGGGTCGCCGATCGTTAACTCCTGCGCAAGCGCAATGGTTTTTTCCAGCACTTCATCATATACATCTTCATGGACAGCAACCCGCGAGCAGGCGGAACATTTCTGCCCGGAAAACCCGAATGCCGAATGCACAATTGCATCGGCCGCAAGATCGAGATCAGCTTCCTTATCAACAATAATTGTATCTTTTCCGCCCATTTCGGCCACAACCTGTTTCAAGAACTGCTGGCCTTTCTGCACTTTCGCGGCCCGTTCATAAATACGCAAGCCCGTCGCCTTGGAACCGGTAAAGTTAATCCAGCGCGTCTCTTTATGGTCGACGAGATAATCGCCAATTTCCGCCGGATCCCCTGGCACAAACTGGAGAACGCCTTTCGGGAGCCCTGCTTCTTCAAGAATTTCGACGAGTTTATAGGCAATGACCGGCGTGTTTTCAGACGGCTTTAACAGCACCGGATTCCCTGCCACAATCGGTGCGACTGTGGTGCCGCAAACAATCGCAAAAGCGAAGTTCCACGGCGGGATCGTCACGCCCGGCCCGATCGGCTGGTAAAAATATGTATTATGTTCATTTTCCCGCTGCTCCATTTTCTGCCCTTTCGCAAGCTTGAGCATCTCGCGGCCGTAGTATTCCAGGAAGTCGATCCCTTCCGCCGTATCGCCGTCCGCCTGGCTCCAAGGCTTGCCGGCATCAAAGACAAGCCATGCCGACAGCTCGTGCTTGCGGCGGCGCGCAATCGCGGCAGCTTTAAACAGCACATTCGCCCGCGCTTCCGGGGACATTTTCCGCCATGTTTGAAACGCTTCATTTGCTCCTTCAAAAGCCATTTCGATATGTTTTTTAGCCGCTTTCGATACTTTTCCGACAACCTGCTCTTTATTTGCGGGATTGACAGATATAAGTTGTTCGTCTGTATAAATCCGCTCGCCATTGATCACGAGCGGGTACTCCCTTCCGAGTTCAGCACGCACTTTTCCGAGTGCCGCTTCAAAAGCCGCGGCATTTTCCGGCTGGTTAAAATCTGTTAACGGTTCGTGTTTAAAAAGTAAAACCAAAGGAAAAACCTCCTTCTCTTCAAGCATTCTGCACATATACCTTGCAAAAATCATGCCAACGAAAATAAGACCTGCCATCCCAATCATCCGTACTGAAAATAAACCGCTTTCCATGTACAATATATTTACACAATTGTAAATTAAATGTACAATAACTTTACAATACAGGTCTGGAGGGGGATGGGATTGGGAAATGAGCGGTTTTATTTGCAGGCGGTGCTGTCGACGGAAAATGATGCCATTACGATCGTAGACGAAAACCAGGAAGTGATTTACTGGAATGATGCCGCTGTCCGGACATACAACATTCCAATAGAAGAAATTTTAAACAGAAAGATCACGGATTTTTTCCGGGATGACGATTTAATCGTGCTGAAAGTGCTGCGCACAAAAGAACATGTGTCCAATCAGTACCACCGCCCGCGCCATGATAAACATGTCGTTGTCAACGCCAAACCGATTTTTAACGATCAAGGCAGACTGATCGGGGCCATTTCGGTTGAGCGGGATATTACTCAAATTGTAAAGCTGAATGACAACCTTGTATCCACATCCATTGAACTGAACGAACTGCGGCAAAAAATGTATACAAACTTTGAAGAAACACCGTTTGCCAAATTAAAAGGCAAAAGCCGCGCGCTGCAGGAAACGATCCGGATCGCGGCGAAAGCGGCTAAAACAGATGCCGTCACGTTAATTCTCGGGGAAAGCGGGACGGGAAAAGAAATTTGCGCCCGCGCGATCCACGAAGCCAGTGCAAGGAAAAACGGCCCGTTTATTCCGGTGAATTGCGGGTCGATACCTGCCGCACTCTTTGAAAGCGAATTATTCGGTTATGAACCCGGCACATTTACCGGTGCAGAAAAAAAGGGGAAGCCCGGAAAAATCGAAGAAGCGGACGGCGGAACCCTATTTTTGGACGAAATCGGCGAGCTGCCGCTGGATATGCAGGTCAAGCTGCTCCGGGTTTTGCAGGAAAATGTCATTTACCGTATCGGGGATGCAGCGGGAAGGAAAATTAATGTCCGGTTCATTGCGGCCACCAATCAAAACCTCGAAAAAATGATGGAAGAAAAGAAATTCAGGTCAGACCTTTATTATCGTCTAAATGTCATTCAAATTATCATGCCGCCTCTAAGAACGCGGACCGAGGATATTCCGGTTCTTTCGCAATACTTTTTGAAACAATTTGCCATCCAATATAAAATGCCTGAACCGGAGCTTACCTCCGATGCCCTATCTTTCCTGCTACAATACCGGTGGCCCGGCAATGTCCGCGAACTCCGGAATTTAATGGAGAGAATTGTGATACTGGCGGAAAAACCGGTGATTGAAGGGGAATCCCTCCTTCAGTTTTTCCAAAATGCTCATGCGGCCGTGCCTGAATTTGCCGCGCTTCCAGCAGGCCATTCCTTGCCGATGGAGAAGGAAACGATTGAAAAACAGCTGATTGAAAAAGCTTTGCGGGAAGCGGGCGGCAACAAATCGGCCGCCGCCAGAAAGCTGGGCATTTCAAGGGTGACGCTGTACCAAAAGCTGAAAAAATACGGGATCAGCAGTTGATTCCCATCGAAAGCGGGATGGTGTTATGGTAAAATAGCCGTATGAAACGAATGAAGGAGATCAACTATGGAAGCCAAAACCAATGTCCTCAACTTTGTCAGCGTCGCGCTCATCGTGCTGGAGGCGATTTTTAAATTGAAGTGGATCATTTACTTGTATTTTGCTTTTATCGCCGTGTTCCTTGTGCTTGAGCTGCGCGCCAAGCCTCCAAAAGATACACTTGTCCGTGTTCTTTTAAATATACTCGTGTTGACGATCATTATGGTGGTCGTTGGTTTTACGGAAATATAGGCTGAAAAAAGAAGAAGCCCGGATACAGGCTTCTTCTTTTTTTCTTAATGCTTAATTAAGAAGTACTTCTTCTTCCCTTTCCTGATGACGGTAAATTCCCCTCCGACTTTGTCTGATTCTTTTATTGTGTAATTCAGGTCGGTTACACGGGCGCCGTTTACGTAAATTGCGCCGTTTTGAATATCTTCGCGCGCCTGCCGTTTTGAAGGCGAAATTTTTGCAGCAACAAGCAGTTCGACCAATTGCTTTTGCTCCTCATTTTCAATTTGAAAAGAAGGTACATCTTTAAACCCTTGTTTCATTTCTTCGGCCGAAAGTTTTTTCACATCGCCGCTAAAAAGCGCCTCCGTAATGTTCAGCGCCTGCTGCAAAGCTTTCTCGCCGTGGATGAGCCTTGTCATTTCCGCCGCCAGCGCTTTTTGTGCTTTCCGGAGATGCGGTTCGGTTTCAACCGATTTTTCCAGCTCTTCAATTTCTTCTTTTGATAAGAACGTAAAGTATTTCAAGTATTTCACAACATCCTGGTCAGCAGTGTTCACCCAGAACTGGTAAAACTCATACGGCGATGTTTTTTCGGCATCGAGCCAGACCGCACCGCTTTCTGTTTTCCCGAATTTCGTACCGTCCGCCTTTGTGACGAGCGGAATCGTAAGGCCGAAAGCTTTTTCTCCTTCCGGTTCCAATTTGCGGATCAGCTCAAGCCCGCTTGTGATATTGCCCCACTGGTCACTGCCGCCGATCTGCAGCCGGCAGTTATATTTTTTGTATAAGTTTAAAAAGTCGACCGCCTGTAAAATCGTGTATGTGAATTCCGTAAAAGAAATGCCGGTTTCCAGCCGTGAAGCAATCGTGTCTTTGGCAAGCATGTAGTTGATGCCGATATGTTTCCCGTAATCGCGCAGAAATGTCACCAAATCCATCGATCCGTGCCAATCGTAGTTATTGACCATGACCGCGCCGGTTTCGCCTTCAAAATCGAAAAAGCGTTCCAGCTGTTTTCTCAGGGCTTCGCCATTTTGTTTCACAGCTTCAATCGTCAAAAGTTTCCTTTCTTCCTTTTTGCCGCTCGGGTCGCCGATCATCCCGGTCGCACCTCCCAGGACAACAATCGGCCGGTGCCCCGCCTGTTGAAAGCGGCGCAACGTCAAATACGGCAGGAGATGCCCGATATGCATGCTGTCCCCGGTCGGATCAATCCCGCAGTAAAGCGTAATTTTTTCATTTTTTATCAGATCGGCCAGCCCTTCTTCATCGGTCTGCTGGTAAATGATCCCCCGCCATTTTAAATCTTCGAGTAAATCCACGAAAAACCAACTCCTTTTTTTGCAAAAATAAAAACGTCCCTCCGTTAAACGAAGGGACGATTGATATCGCGTTACCACCCTACTTGAGAATTGCTTCTCCGCTCATTATGCATAACGGCTGTGAACCGTCTGCCGCTAGCACACGGCAGAAGCTCCGGGGTGTAATTCGCCCACCTGTCTGTACCGGTTCGCACCGACCACCGGCTCTCTTCAATGCAACAACAGGAGGCTACTGGATCCTTTCAACGCTTCATTATCTCGAATTGTAAGTTATTTTTACCATACGCATAGCGAAATGTCAACCTTGCGATGGGAAACGCCTTTGCCGGCAAACGCATGGTATATAAAAAAGTTTTAACTGCTGCTGCAGGCGTATGCGGTGATGTTGGCGATCCGTTCCGGATGGGTATAAATATTCATCGACCCGTCCCTGATAAAACCGACAGTCGTGATGCCGAGTTCTTCCGCCGATTTCAATGCGAAAGCGGTCGGGGCGGACTTGGACAATATGATTTCGCAGCCGATTTTTGCCACCTTTAATAAAATTTCCGAGGAAATCCGCCCGCTGAACGCAAGTATTTTCCCTTTTGTGGAAACCCCGTTTTTGAGACAGTAGCCGTATATTTTATCGAGCGCATTATGGCGACCGATATCCATCCGGCTGATGTTGATGCCGCCAGAATCGCATAAAGCGGCATTGTGGACGCCGCCGGTTTTCTTGAATACCGCTGCGTTTTTCTGTAGTTCTTCCATGAGCCGGAAACAGTCTTCAATGGTGATTCTTACATGGATCCCGTCTAATTTTTTCGCGGCAAGCGCATCATTAACAAACACAAACGCCTGCCTGCTCATGCCACAGCACGAGGTGATATACCGTTTATTTTGCAACTGTTGGTAATACGGGTTGACTTTATCGGTCCGGATATTGACATAACCTTCTTTTTCATCCGTCCAAATCTCGCGGATATCTTCATAACGCTGGACGATCCTTTCCGAAACCAAATAGCCGACCGCCATATCTTCTATATATTCAGGTGTGCAAACCATTGTGACCCATTCCTGCCCGTTCACTTTTAATGTCACCGGAAACTCCGTAACCACCGTGTCGACCGTACGCTCCAGCTTCCCATTGCGAAAGCGGAGGATTTCCCTTTGTGTGTCCACGTTTTTCATGGCCTCTCCAGCCCCCTGCCTATGATTTTTCATTTTAAATCAATTCATATCAAAACGAAAGCCAATTGCTCCAACATACAAAACAGTCTGATGATTTGTTCATTTTAAAATTGACCGCTATATGAAGATGACAACACCGTTTAAAAAAAGGTTCACTTTTCTAAGTTTGATATAAGTAACAGAGCCAGCTTATTACGTTTTTGCCATGATCTGCATTTTTTCTGAAGGCTGTACCTCATGGTCAAATGTCTTCAAAGGAGGAAAAGAAAATGGAAGGAGAAACCATTCACATCAACATCGACGGCAAGGATTACATCGCTGCAGCCGGGGAAAAAATCATCGATGTGATCAACCGGAACAAAATCCCGCACCCGCAAATTTGTTATTACCCTGAAGTAGACCCGATCCAAACTTGCGACACATGCATCGTGGAAGCAAACGGGGCTTTGGTGCGTGCATATGCGACTTTGGTGGAAGACGGCATGAACATCCGCCGCGACGTTGACCGGGCTGAAGCAGCGCGCCACGAAGCGATGGACAGAATTCTTGCCAACCACCTTTTGTACTGCACGGTCTGTGACAACAACAATGGGAACTGCATCGTGCATAATACATGCGAAATGATGGGTATCGAACACCAGAAATACCCGTTTACGCCGAAAGTGGGAGAAAGCGGCATCGATTATTCCCATCCGTTTTACCGGTACGACCCGAATCAGTGCATTGCGTGCGGGCGGTGCGTGGAAGCGTGCCAGAACCTGCAGGTGAACGAAACACTGTCGATTGACTGGGAAGCTGAACGCCCGCGCGTGATTTGGGACCACGGTGTGCCGATCAACGAATCTTCGTGCGTCAGCTGCGGGCACTGCGTCACCGTCTGCCCGTGCAACGCCCTAATGGAAAAATCATGCTTGGGGAAGCCGGATTTTTAACCGGGCTTGACCAGAACCTGCTCCATTGCCAAGGCCCGCCATTACTGACACAAATAGGCAGGCGGCCGTCATAATGACGATAACCTGGCTGTGCTCTTCCGCGTTTTTCTCAATCGGCTTCATATATTTTATTGTTTGAAAGCGGTGACTTCTTTTTCATAACGCAACTCTCCTAAGCCTTAAGATATTTTCACTATAAACGGAGAGGAAATTGAAAAATGTGACGTTTGTCACCAAATTTCAGATTGACACAAATCCGTCAAAAAGTGAAAAAAAGAACGGCTTAAGAATGCTTAAACCGTTTGCCCTTTTCAATATTCCATTCAGTTGATGACGCAGTATTCAACTGGGCAGCCTTCGCAGTTGATCTGCCGTTTTAAATAATCAAGGCTGTGGATGACGATTTTTCTTCCTTTCTTGGAGATCACCCCTTTGCTTTGTAAGTGGTTTAGTTCCCGTGTAATGCTTTCGCGTGAAGTCGAGCTGAAATTGGCCAGTTCCTGGTGGTTGATCGGGATATCAAGCAAAATCCCGTTTTCGCACTCCACCCCATAGCTGTTGGCCATCCGGATCAAAGTGGAGTAGAGCGCACTTTTTTCCCGTATAAAACCAGATCCCGGAACTTTGTATGCTGTTTCCGGAAATGGTCCGTCATCATTTTCATAAATTCGAGGGCAAAGTACGGGTTGACCAAAAGCTCTTTTTCGATTGTTTCGTTTTTAATAACAAGCACTTCGCTGTCTTCGAGCGCACGCCCGTTGAGCAAGTATTACCGTTATTGGAAAAAATCATCAATTCGCCGATGACGGCATTTTTTCCGCACAGCCTTAAGCTTAATTTTTTGCCGTCACCGGTAAATGGCTGATTTCAAAATTGTCGGTGACGACAACAAAAAAGTATTCCCCTTTTTGGTCTTCCTGGAACAGAAATTTTCCTTTCGGCACTTTTTCCGACATATACGCCAATGATTTCAGCAGTTCGATATTTTTTTCACTCATTAAATTGTTCATGAAAATACCCCGCCGTTTTAAGCAAAATATTTTTGATACAAAGAACGTGCTTCCATTCTGTTTTTTGTTCCATGTATGAGCATTCTGCCGTCCGGAAACAAAACTACCCTGTGGCCTTCGAGTTCTGTGATCATTAAATAGCCATTATATTTTACATCCGCGCCGCCCGCTTTCATCTGCTGCGCCATGTTTTCCAAATGGAATTCCCCTGTATGGCGGATGTGCACCGTATCCCTGCCGCACAGCACATCCACGGATGATTTTTCGTTCAACGCCGGGTAAACAGGATGTTCCCCGCAGGAAGGGCAATCCAGTTTTTTCAGCTTTTCTGCTTTGAAAAAATGGTGGTCGTTTTTCCATAAATCAAATACGGCAACCGTATCGCGCACCTTTCCCCCTACCAAAAGCTTCATCGCTTCCGCCGTTTGGTAGGCAGCCGTCATCTGCACGGCCGGCGCGATAATGCCGACTGTATCACATGTCATCTGGTAGGCAGGCAGATGCCCGATCATGCAGCGAAAACACGGGGTTTGGCCCGGAATGATCGGAAACGAGACGCCGTAACTGCCGACGCAGGAACCGTATACCCACGGAATCCGGTATTTCATCGCGAGATCATTGAGATAAAACCGCGTTTCAAAATTATCGGTCCCGTCAATGATGACATCGACCCCTTCCTCCAATATGGTAATGAGTTTCGGATCAAACGCATCGATGCAATAGGCGCGGATGTTGACATCTCGGTTGACGGCTTCTAGGCGTTTTTTGGCGGCAACCGCTTTTGGCAAATTGTCCCTTACATCCTGCTCGCTGAACAAACTTTGCCGCTGTAAATTCGTTTCATCGACATAATCGCGGTCGACAAGGGTGATCTTTCCGACACCCGCCCTTGTTAAACTTTCCGCATTGGCAGAACCGAGCGCACCAACGCCGACAATTAACACATGGCTGCCTGAAATTTTTTCCTGCCCCTCTTTTCCAATCGGGGCAAACAGCATTTGCCGGGAATACCGTTCCATGTTCATTCCTCCTGCCTTTTAAAATGCCCGCTCTTACCGCCTGTTTTTTCGATCAAATAAGTCGGACCGATGACAATGCTTTTGTCAACCGCTTTGCACATATCATAAACCGTCAGCGCACAGATGGAGGCCGCCGTCAAGGCTTCCATTTCAACCCCTGTGCTGCCCTTTGTTTTCACGTACGTATCGATTTCAAGCGCATACTGCCCGTCTTCGCACTCCTGCCAGCTGAAGGAAATATCCACACCTGTTAACGAGAGCGGGTGGCACATTGGAATGACGTCCGCCGTTTTTTTCGCGCCCATGATACCGGCAACCTGGGCAACGGCAAGGACATCCCCTTTTTTCATTTTCAATTGGATGATGTTTTCATATACTTCTTTTGATAAAACCACGCAGCTTTTCGCATGGGCCGTTCTGACCGTTTCCTGCTTTTCCGTTACATCGACCATTTTCGCGCGGCCCTGTTCATTCATATGCGTCAATTTTTCCATTTTTCAACCTCCGCTTACCGGTGGGATGAGGGCCACGACATCCCCGTCCCGGATGATGTCTTCATCCTGCGCAAATTCTTCATTGACCGCAATCATGACGGATGAAGCCTGCGGAAGAAAACCATCTTTTCCGAGCTTGGCGCGCAGTTCGCCAACAGTCATTTCATTCCGGTCAATCGTTATTTCGGAACGGTTCAATTGTTCTTTTAAATGGGCAAATAATAAAACTTTAATCATAAACCAAACTCCTTTGGAACCCCTGTTTTTTCATAGGAGACCGTTTCCTGCTGGTTTCCGATCCATTTTTCGCCGTTTTCCCAATGCTCTTTTTTCCAGATCGGCACCATTTCCTTGATCCGTTCAATCGCATAACGGTTTGCTCGGTATGCATCATCGCGGTGCGGAGCGGAAACGGCAATCGCAACAGCTATATCTGTGATCTCAAGGCGCCCTATCCGGTGCACGATGGCGGTTTTCGCATCGGGAAACTGTGTTTTGATTTCCGACCCGATTTGTTCCAGCTTTTTCTTTGCCATCGACTCATATGCCTCATATTCCAAGTACAAGGTTTTCTTTCCTTTTGTCATTTCGCGGACCGAGCCGATAAACGTCACAATCGCGCCCGTATTCCGGTCTGCAACCGCATCAATGACTTTTGACACATCGATCGGCCCCTTTACAATGTCAAACATTTTATCACCTCTTCATAAACGCTTCGATCCATTCGGTGCAGCGTTTCCGGTCCTGTATCGGCATGCAGCCCGTAAGCTCCGGGTTCAGACTAAAAGCGGCCAAAACATTTGAAAGCCCGAGCAGGTCCGCATCTTCTTCACCACGGAGGCAGACCGTTTTCGGATAAGGCGCCTGTTTATAGCCTTCAATGAGCAGAAGATCAAGCGGCAGCGCCTTATACCAGCCGATTAGTGCTTCAAGGCCCCAGCCTTTTTCACTATGTACGGCAAAAACAAACAGGCCGTCCCCATCCACACCGGCCGCCTGTGCCCCAGCTTCAAAGTGCCGCGTTGAATCTTTCCCGGCTGAAAGTGTTGGTCTGCCGCCGTGCCCGTGATGCTTCAATGTCCCGACGCGGTATCCTTTTTCTGCAAGCACCCGCGACCAAAGTTCAACTAAAGTGGTTTTCCCGCTGTCTTTGCAGCCTGCGATCTGTAATATTTTCATCCCATTCCGGCGCCCCTTCTTCATCTTCCAAAAGCAGCACATCCACCTGCAGCCCTTTTGTAAAACCACGTGACCCGCCCGGCAGCACGATGAGGGCATTTGCTTCAATTAAAGACGAAACGATATTCGATTTGTCCATCCTGACTGGGCCTGCGTGTATCACGCCTGCTTCATAAGACAGTTTCGCGCGCACAAACCGGGTGAACGGGTTCGGTTTCGGAAAATCTTCCCCAAGGGTTGCCTGCGCTCTTTTCAAATATACGTTCCGATGCCCGAGCATCGTTTTCAAATACGGGCGGACGAACAGTTCAAAGCCGACATAGCACGCGGACGGATTGCCGGAAAGCCCGAACAGGATTTTTCCGGCAAGGACGGCTGCCGATGTTACGCTGCCCGGGCGCATTGCCACTTTATTGAACAATAGTTCGGCGCCAAGTTTTTCATACACTTTCGGAATATAATCAAAATCGCCGACCGAAACGCCGCCTGTTGTCATGACGATATCCGCTTCCCCAAGCGCCCGTTTAACAGCTTCATAGGTTTCATTAAAATCATCTTTTACAAGGCGGTAAAAAACGGGTTCGCCCCCGGCGCGGATTACCTGACCCCACAGCATATAGGCGTTGCTGTTGCGGATTTTCCCTTTTTCGAGCGGTTCGTCGACTTCGAGCAGTTCCGATCCGGTTGCAATGATCGCGGCTTTCGGTTTTTTCATCACCGGCACATCCTGATATCCAAAAGTGGCGAGCGTTGCCATGACGCCCGGGTTTACCGTGGTGCCTTTTGGAACAAGGATCTCGCCTTTTTTCATATCCTCGCCGATCTCGACGATGTTCTCGCCTTTTTCGACTTTTCGTTTAATTTGCACATAAATTTTTCCGTCTTTTTCCAATTCTTTTGTGAGTTCCACCATGATGACAGCATCGGCTCCGTCCGGAATCGCGGCCCCGGTCATAATTTTGACGGCTTGATCAGGCTTAATCCCTTCATCCCATGTATAGCCGGCGCCAATTGTGCCGAGGACTTCAAGCAGAACAGGATGGTCCGCATTTGCTTCCGCCGTTGATCCGGAAAAAATAGCGTACCCGTCATACGGTGACCGTTTAAACCACGGCACATCATTCGTGGCCGTCAGATCTTTTGCCAGCACCCGGTTCAAACTTTCTTTGATCGGCACGGTTTCCTGACGGCCTGTTCGCGTCCATTCCATCACTTTTCGTATGGCCTCTTCGACTTTTATTGGTTTTCTCATGCAGCATCACCGCCTCGTTTTATTCTTTTATGGGATGACCGCGAAATTGCTTTGCTTAGCAGGCAAGTTGCAAAGCCTCTATCATCCACGGTCATTTTAAATCATCTTTTGTATTGATATTGGCAAACCATTTTTTCTGCTCAAAATCTATTATTTTCACTCGGCAGTCTTCAAAAAGGCTACGCATGCTTAAATTGCCTGTGTCCAGTTTTGCGCGGATTTTCTCTTTCGCCCGCCTGTGAAAGACGGAAATGAGCGGCTGGAGCCTTCCGCCCGCACGAGAGACAATCACATCCCATTCCGGAGCCCTCTGCGCTAGGAGTTTTTCGATCACACTTTGTTTGATCCATGGTGTATCACACGGCAAAACGGCGTACCATTCCGCATCGATTTCCGTCATTGCCGAATAAATCCCGGCAAGCGGGCCTTTCCCACGATACTGCGGGAGATCGAAAATCACGCAGATGCGTCTGGTCTGAAGGATTTTTACGGCGAGATCGGGCCTCGCCACGATCACGATATCATTCAACCCGGCAAAGGCTTCCACACTGTATGCGACCATTTCTTTGCCATTTATTTTTGTGAGCGATTTTTCACCGCCAAACCGCCGTGACATCCCGCCGGCCAGCACAATCCCTGCCGTTTCTTTCATTACCGGTTGAGCTCCCACACAATATGTTTTAATTCCGGCAAAATCAATTTTTTCATGGCAAGGGAAACAGCGTTGCTGGACCCCGGCATGCAGAACACCACTTTTTTGCCGATCGTACCGGCGAGGGCTTTGCTGAGCATCGAAGCGCTTCCGATCTCCTCATAGCTTAAGTAGCGGAATAATTCCCCGAAGCCCGGCATCTCCCTATCCAGCAGTGTGCGGACAGTTTCTACCGTTATATCCCTGTTTGTAAAACCGGTTCCGCCGTTTAATAATACGGCATTGACATTTTCAGCCGCCGATTGCACAGCCGGGCGGATTTCCGCCGCCTCATCTCTTACAATACAATATTCAACCGCTTCGATTCCCTCCTGCTTTAATAAATCCATGATCAACTTCCCGCTTTTATCAGTTTCTTCCGTCCGTGTATCCGAAACGGTAATGACCTTGCAAAAAACTGGGATATTAGCTTTATGTTTATGTTCTTTCGTGCTCAACGTTTTACCCCCCAATATACGACATTTCAATCCGCTTCCCCTTGTAGGTCGGATTTTTCCCTCTTTCCTGCGAATACCGGTCGCATCGGACATCCCAGACACACTTAATCTGTGCGGCCAGCTCCTCATCGCTGGCGCCATTCCGCATTGATGAAAGCAGGTCAGTCCCTCTTGCAGCAAATAAGCAAGTATAGATTTTCCCGTCCGCGGACAGCCGGCAGCGCGTGCAGTCCCCGCAGAATGGCTGTGATACGGAAGAAATAAACCCGACTTCGATATCCGTCCCCACATAACGGCAGCGTTTTGCGACCTCGCCGTAATAATTTTCTTTTAACGGTTCAAGCGGCATTTCCTTGGAGATCATGTTGTAAATTTCTTTGCTGGTAACCACTTCATCCAGCTTCCAACCGTTCAGGGATCCGACATCCATAAATTCAATGAAGCGGAGGGTGATCCCTTTTTCTTTAAAATAAGCGGCCATCGGCAAAATTTGCGAATCATTCATGCCCCTTTTAACGACCATATTGACCTTTACTTTCATCCCTTGCCGGACGGCTTCATCCATTCCTTCTAAAATTCTCGATGATTTTGCCCCGACGCCGTTAATGGCGGCAAAAACTTCATCATCAAGAGCATCCAGGCTAACATTGATGCGTTTCAAGCCTGCTTTTTTTAAAGACGCGGCATATCTTTTTAAAAGAAAGCCGTTCGTTGTCATCGACAAATCTTCAAGTCCTTCGATGTTGTCAAGCATGCCCACAAGCTGATCGATATCTTTCCGTAACAAAGGCTCGCCACCCGTTAAGCGGATTTTCCGTACACCCAATGAAACGAAAAGTTTCGCGAGGCGTACGATCTCTTCGAATGTCATCAACTCGGACCGTTTCATAAAACAATATTTCTGTCCTTCGTCAGCAGGCATGCAGTAAGTACAGCGGAAATTACAGCGGTCCGTCACCGAAATCCTTAAATCCAAAAGCGGCCGGTTCAGCATATCGGTCAGCATGTTTGTCTACATCTCCATTTTAAATTCTATTTCCATGTTACAAAAGTCAGGAATGGCAATAATGTGATGCACGTCACATTTTTTAAAAATTCACCAAAAGTTCAAGATAACCTCATGAGATGTTCTTTCGGTAACACCAGCTTCTTTTCCCCGCTTAAAACGGACCCGATCTCCCGCGGCGAAACGAAAGCCTCTACGGTAAACCACGGTGTTTCCACAGTGACAAGACAATTTTCAATCCCTTGGTGTATGGCCGTGACACGATAGTCAAAAGCATTTTCATCCGCATTGTCCGCAAATTCAATATAATGGGCATGGATACCGAGATAACGGGCTTCCTTCCCTATTCCGACCGCAATCCGCGCGCCGCCGATGGTGCAAAACGATCCCCCGCTCCTGTCAACTCTCAAAATATTCCGGCATCCGATAATCTTGGCCGCCACCGCTGACTCTGGCCTTGTGATCACATCTTGTTTCGGCCCGGCCTGGAGTACTTTCCCGTTTCCGTACAAAATGAAGTGGTCGCATAAGAGATTAGCCTCTTCCAAATTATGGGTAACCAATAGAACGGTGCCGCCAAAATTTTCTTTGAGAAACGATAAAAACTCATTCATCAAATACTGCTTCGTGTCGGGATCCACCGCCGAAAAAGGTTCATCCAGCAGCAGGCAGTCCGGTTCCCGGATAAGCGTCCTTGCAAGTGCCACACGCTGCTGCTGCCCGCCTGACAGCTCATTCGGATAACAGTTTTCATACCCTTCCAATTTGATCTTTTTTAAAAAAGCAGCCGTTTTCTCTTCTATTTCCTTTTTTGTCCTACCTTTTAAACCAAATGCGAGATTTTGTTTAACGGTTAAATGCGGAAAAAGCGCATAATGCTGGAACATATACCCCGCTTTACGGAACCGTGTTTTGACTCGGATGTTTTTTTCCCGATCAAAAATCACCCTGCCGTTTACTTCAATATGGCCGGCATCGGGATTTTTAAGCCCGGCAATGCATTGCAGCGTTAAACTTTTGCCGCTTCCGGACGGGCCTAAAATGCCGGTAATGCCGGGTAGTGCCTGAAAATCAACATCAAGCGCAAAACGTGGCAATGTTTTTTTAATCTTTACGAGCAGCATGCCTGTCTTCACCTCTGATTACCCGTTTTTCAAGCCGCTTGATCCCGTATAAAATGGCGACGGACAAAACCGTCATGATGATCACGAGGAGATCAGCCGTACGTGTATCTCCGTTCATCAGGGCATCATAAATGGCAATAGACATGGTTTCCGTCTGGTTGGGAATACTGCCGGCAACCATTAATGTCGCACCGAAATCCCCGAGCGCGCGTGCAAATACAAGCATCATACCGCTCGTCAAACCCCTCCATGATAAAGGGATGACAACGGAAAAAAATAAATTCCATTCCGAGCGCCCGAGCACTCGGGCGGCATGAAGGAGATCCTCATCAATGCCGGCAAAAGCCGTCCGCGCCGATTGAATAAAAAAAGGAATGGAAACGGCCAGAGCGGCGATGACCGCCCCTGTTTGCGTAAAAACAACCGTGATCCCGAAATGCTGTTCGAGAAAACGGCCGACCGCACTCTGCCTACCTAGAAAAATAAGCAAATAATAGCCGAGGACGGTCGGCGGCAGTACGATCGGCAATGTCAGCAGCGCATCCGTAAAATCTGCCAGTTTCCCTTTCGACCTGCTTAAATAATAAGCCGCCGGCAGCCCCAAAACCAGGGAAAAAACGGTTGCCAGCAATGCAACTTTAAAAGATAAGTAGATCGGGAAAAAGTTGAGGTGCGCCACCCTTTACTGCCCCTCAGGTACCGTGTAGCCGTATTGTTTCATGATTTTTTGCCCGCTTTTGCTTGTTAAAAAGCTGGTGAATTTCCGTGCCGCATCCTGTTTTTCGGAGCTTTTGACAACAGCTGCCGTCTGCTTCAGCGGATCATACAGGCTGCTTGCGATGTTTTGAACCTTCATGTTCTCCCCCTGCACAAGGGAAAGGGAAACGATCCCGGCTTCAGTATTGCCGGATTGGACATATGTGAGCGTATCCGAAATGTTTTTTGCATAGACCAATTTTGATTTTACCTTGTTCCAAATGCCGGCTTTTTGGAGCGCCTGTCTCGCAGCCATTCCATACGGAGCGGTTTTGGGATTTGCAATCGCAATTTTTTTCACTTTAGGTTTTGTAAGATCATCCAGCCCATTAATGGAAAGCGAACGGTTTTTATTTGTTGCGATGCCGATTTTCCCGTACGCATAAACGGTTTTCGTGCCTGAGGCGATCAGGTTTTTATCCGCCAGTTGGTTGACATAATCGGCATTAGCCGCTGCAAAGACATCATACGGCGCGCCGTTTTCAATTTGCTGTTCCAATTCGCCGGACGCCGCGAAAATAAACTTCACTTTGATGCCGGTCTGCTTTTCAAACTGTTTGCCGATTTTCTGGAAAGATTTTGCTAAATCGGAAGCTGCTGCCACATTGATTTCCACCGGTTTTGATTCCTTTTTCCCGGAGGCACTTTTCCCCGCCGAACACCCTGCAAGCAGCAAGATGCAAAGCAGTGCTAAACTTAATTTTTTCATCTAAATCACCTATTCCAAAACTCTACTTTATTGTGAAAAAATGATATGTATTTATCATTTATCATAGCGGATTTAATTTTCATTCTCAATTTTTTGGTACACCTGAAAATTTTACCACTTATGCCGATTACAATACCTTTTCCTATCAAAAAACCGGGCAGCGCAACAGCTGTCCCGGTTCTAACCTCAATCTTCCATTGTCGACAAATCACCGGCCGGCAGGTTCAATTCCCAAGCCTTCAGCACGCGGCGCATAATTTTCCCGCTTCGTGTTTTCGGCAGTTTTTCGCAAAACTCAATTTCCCTCGGGGCGGCATGGGCGGCAAGGCCTTTTTTCACGAACTGGCGGATCTCTTCCTTCAGCTCATTCGACGGTTCGTACCCGCCCCTTAGGGCGATAAACGCTTTAATGATTTCCCCGCGCACAGGATCCGGCTTGCCGATCACGCCCGCTTCAGCAACAGCCGGGTGTTCGATCAATTTGCTTTCGACTTCAAACGGCCCGACCCGTTCACCGGAAGTCATGATGACATCATCGACACGGCCCTGGAACCAGAAATAGCCATCCTCATCCATGTAGGCCGAATCCCCGGAAACATACCAGCCGTTCGGGAAAAAGTAAGATTCATATTTTTGCGGGTTGTTCCAAATCGCTGCCATCATCGAAGGCCAGCCTTTTTTAATGGCGAGATTACCCATCCGGTTCGGCGGGAGTTCATTGCCTTGGTCATCTACAATCGCCACTTTGATGCCCGGGAACGGTTTCCCCATCGAGCCCGGTTTGATGTCCATACACGGGTAGTTGCAGATCAGCTGCGCGCCGGTTTCTGTCATCCACCATGTATCATGGATGCGCAGCCCAAAAACTTCATTTCCCCAGCGGATGACTTCCGGGTTCAGCGGCTCGCCGACACTTAAAATGTGGCGGAGCGTCGAGAGATCGTACTGCCTCACGATTTCATTACCGGCACCCATCAGCATCCGGAATGAAGTCGGTGCACTGTACCAAACCGTGACGCCAAACTGCTCGATCGTTTTATACCACGCGGCAGGGCTGAAACGGCCACCGACAACGACATTCGTTGCACCGTTCAGCCACGGGGCAAAAATTCCGTAGGACGTTCCCGTTACCCAGCCCGGGTCGGCCGTGCACCAGTAAATATCATCTTCTTTTAAGTCCAGGACCCATTTTCCGGTTTGGTAATGCTGGATCATCGCATTATGGACGTGCAGGACGCCTTTTGGCTTGCCGGTCGATCCGGATGTGTAATGCAGGATAAGCCCGTCGTTTCTGCCCACCCATTCAATATCCAATTTGTCGGAAGCTTCTTTAAAATATTTCAGAAAATCTAAAAGCTTCCCTTCTTCCCCGACATTTTCCCCGACGACAAAGATCGTTTCGAGCGCCGGAAGCTGGTCAACCGGAACGCGCCCGACAAGGTCCGGGGTCGTGACGAGGACTTTTGCTTTGCTGTCTTCAAGCCGGTCTTTTACGGCCCCTTCCATGAATGCTTCAAACAGCGGGCCGACAATTGCACCGAGCTTAATTGCGCCAAGCGTGGCAAAATACAATTCAGGCGAACGCGGCATGAAGATAAAGACGCGGTCACCTTTTTGGACGCCTGCTTTTTCTTTCAACACATTCGCCGCTTTGTTCGTCAGTTTTTTCATTTCATAGAATGTATATTTCTCGTTGCGTGTGTCACTTAAATACATGAGCGCCACTTTATTTTTGCGGAAGCTTTCCGCATGGCGGTCAATCGCTTCATACGCCATATTGACGCGGCCGGTTTCCGACCATGAAAAATTTTTCTCCACGTCTTTCCAGCTGAAAGTTTTGTAAGTTTCCTCATAGTTTTTCAGATTATAATCCCCTTGCACCGTTGGTAACGCTTCCAGTTGCATGCACATATCCCCCTTTGTTTAGATTCATATACCATTATATATGAAAATCAATTTATTCACAATTTAATTAAATGGTGTACAAAGTCAACATTTTGAACAATTCGGGAATATCACTTTCCATGTATTGTTTTTGCCGGAAAAACATGAGATGATGAAGATGCATAATGAATGATCATTCATTGAATTGTTTTTCTTTTGATTTGTTTAAGGGATGGTGGAAAATGGAACATAAGAAAACCTATTATTCTAAGGAATTGGAAACAAAAGCCGGGTTGCTTGTGATTGAAGGGCCAATTCCCGGGGAAAAGCTGGCAAAAATGGAGTTCCATGGAGATTTAAAAGCTTTCCGTCCCGCCCCGAAACAACTTGAAGCGCTGGTTGAAATTGCCGACCTGCCTGAAGGAAGGATCATCATCGCCCGGGACGGCAATACCGTTGTCGGCTATGTGACATTTTTATATCCGGATCCGCTGGAACGCTGGTCTGAAGGCCATATGGAAAACCTTCTCGAACTCGGTGCCATCGAAGTCATCCCGAAATACCGGGGAAATGCTGTAGGCAAGCATTTGCTGAAAGTTTCCATGATGGACGATGCGATGGAAGACTATATCATTATTACGACGGAATATTACTGGCACTGGGACATGAAAGGAACCGGGCTAAACGTGTGGGAATACCGGAAAATGATGGAAAAAATGATGAGCGCAGGCGGCCTGAAATGGTTTGCCACCGACGATCCGGAAATTTGCTCGCACCCGGCGAATTGCCTGATGGTGCGGATAGGAAAAAGGGTTGGCCAGGAATCGATTGAGCAATTCGACCGGATCCGGTTTAAAAACCGGTATATGTATTAATTTTACGGCAAAGGGGATGGGAAACATGATTGTGGAAGAAATTATGCAAAAAAACGTAAAAACGCTCACACCTAAAAATACCGTACGGGACGCATTGCAATTGATGCAAAAGGAACGGATCCGGCATATACCGCTTGTCGATGGAAACGGCAAATTGGCGGGTGTCGTTACGGAGCGCGACATTAAAGAAGTGGCGCCCAATCCGTTTTTCCCTAATGAACAAATGGAAAAACTGGCGCTGCCTTTGGAAAAAATCATGAAAACCAACTTGCTGACAGGGCACCCGCTCGATTTTATCGAAGACATGGCGGCCCTCATGAACGACAACCGCATTGGCTGCCTGCCAATCCTTGAGCGGGGCAAACTGGTCGGGATCGTCACGGGAACGGATTTGCTCCAGACTTTTGTCGATTTGACTGGCGCCGGGCAGCCAAGCTCGCAAATTGAAATCCGCGTGCGCAACCGTACGGGCGTCCTCCGGGAAATTACGGAAATTATTTATGAACACCATATCAATATTTTAAGCGTGCTGATCTATCCGGACCGCAAGAACCTTGATAACCGCATTCTCGTCTTCCGCGTCAGCACGATGAATCCTGTAACCCTTATTTCGCATTTAAAAGAGGCCGGCTTTGATGTGCTTTGGCCGAATATGCCGGGGATGCCGAGATGAAAGAGGCTGTTTTCGTTTTTTCAACCGACTTATTGGCATACCGGTTCCGCAACGACCATCCGTTTAACCAGATGCGGCTCCAATTGGTGAAAGAATTGCTCGAAGCGATCGGTGCATTAAACCGGGAAGATATCGTGAAACCGCGCATGGCCAGTGATGAAGAACTTTTTTTCATCCACGACCCGTCTTACGTGGAGGCGGTCAAACTGGCTGGCCGGGGCAAACTTGATCCCGTAAAAGCCGAAAATTTCGGTCTCGGGACGGAAGATACGCCAATTTTTCCGAATATGCATGAAGCAAGCGCCCTGATCGCGGGCGGCACGCTGGCAGCGGCGGAAGAAGTCATGTCTGGCAGGGCGCGCCATGCCCTCCATTTGGGCGGCGGCCTGCACCACGGCTTCCGTGGCAAAGCTTCCGGCTTCTGCATTTACAATGATACGGCCATTGCCATCAAATATTTACGTGAAACATACGGGGTACGCATTCTCTATGTGGATACCGACGCCCACCACGGCGACGGGGTGCAGTGGGCTTTCTATGATGATGAAAATGTTTGTACGCTTTCCATCCATGAAACGGGCCGTTATTTATTTCCCGGCACCGGTAATGTCAATGAATGGGGCACCGGAAAAGGTTACGGCTATTCTTTCAACATTCCTGTGGATGCGTTTACAGAAGATGAATCATGGTTGGAATGCTATGCGGCGGCGCTGGAAGAAATTGCAGCGTATTTTAAACCGGATGTGCTTGTCACACAAAACGGGGCAGATGCGCACTACTACGATCCGCTGACCCATTTATCGGCCACGATGAAGATTTACAGGGAAATCCCGAAACTTGCCCATAAAATCGCACACCAATATTGCGAAGGGCGCTGGATCGCGGTCGGCGGCGGGGGCTATGATATTTGGCGGGTAGTGCCGCGTGCATGGTCGCTTCTTTGGCTCGAGATGGCGGAAAGGGATGGCGGGCAAGGTGAAATCCCGGCATCATGGCTTGAAAAATGGCAGAAAAAGTCCTCTTATCCGCTGCCGGCTGTCTGGGACGATCCCGCTGACCTATACCGGCCGATCCCGCGCAAACAAGAAATTGAAGAAAAGAACCGGAACGTATTAAACCGGATGCTGCAGTTCATCGGGCAGTTAAAATAAGGCCGGCACTGCCAAAAATGTATTTTTTGGAAGGCCGGCCCCTTTCTTATTTCGTCGAATTCCGGTATTCAATGCGGTGCGGCAGGATGACTTTGTTTTCCGCTACCGTTTCTTTATTCATGTATTTCGTCAAAAGCCTCATAGATACTGCCCCGATGTCATACAAAGGCTGGACGACAGAAGTGAGCTGCGGGCGCACCATTTCGGCAAGGCGCGTATTATCGGACGAAACCACTTCCAGCTCATCCGGGATTTTTACGCCTGCGTCCTGGGCGCCATGGATCACGCCGAGCGCCATTTCATCGTTTCCAACGAAAACAGCCGTAGGGGCTTTATCCAATTCCTGAAGCCGCTGCCATGCTTCTATACCGGAATCATATGTATAGTCCCCCTCTATAACATAGTCTTCATCGAATTCAATTCCCGCTTCGGCGAGTGCCTCTTTGTACCCTTCCAGGCGCAGTTCACGGTTGATCGCATCATGGAGAGGGCCGATGACCAAAGCAATCTCTTTATGGCCTTTTTTCACAAACTCGCTGATGACTTCTACCGTCGCCTTTTTGTAATCAATATTGACAGACGGAATTTTGTTGAACGGCTCAATTGAACCGGCGAGCACGATCGGTACGGAAGATTTTTCGAATTCAGCAATATGCTCTTCCGTAATATTGCCGCTCATAAACACAATACCGTCCACCTGCTTGCCAAGCATCGTATTGAGCAGATGCAGCTCTTTCTCTTTATTTTGGTCCGAATTGCTCAAAATAATATTGTACTTGTACATCGTTGCAATATCTTCAATGCCGCGCGCAAGTTCCGCATAAAGCATATTCGAAACATCCGGGATGATCACGCCGACCGTCGTCGTTTTTTTGCTGGCAAGCCCGCGCGCAACAGCATTCGGGCGGTAGCCAAGCCGGTCGATCACTTCCAAAACTTTCTTTCTTGTAGTTGGCTTAACATTCGGGTTTCCGTTTACAACCCGCGAAACGGTAGCCATTGAAACATTGGCTTCACGGGCAACATCATAAATGGTCACATTCATTTTTCCATTCACACTCCAATTTTACAGTCCTATTCATAGTTTTCACAATTCAGCCCATATTAAACATGGCAACGGCAATATTCCGGCAGGTCAGCGGTGTATGATCTAAAAAACGCCAAACCACGATCGTATTCGACATTTTTATCAGTTCATTAGACTTTTAATTATACCATATATAATAAGCCAGGGAAAAATTTCCTGCAAGTCTTGACACAAAATTGACACATTCTTCGCATGGATTTTCAAGGAATGGGGGACCTGGCGAAGAAAAAACCTTCTGCACCACGCAGAAGGCTGTTTCAAATAGGTTAAATTTTTGCAGGCAGTACAGCTTGGATTTCTTTATAAAATTCATCAAATTGTTTCAAATCCATTTGCTGTGCCGAGTCTGAGAGCGCCACAGCCGGATCTGGATGGACTTCCGCCATGATGCCGTCCGCCCCGATGGCGAGCGCCGCTTTAGCCGCCGGAAGGAGCAGATCCCTTCTCCCTGTTGAGTGGGTCACATCCACAAATACCGGCAAATGCGTTTCCTGTTTTAAAATCGGCACGGCAGTTATGTCGAGCGTATTCCGTGTCGCCCTTTCATACGTCCGGATGCCGCGTTCGCAAAGGATAATCTGGCCGTTGCCCCTAGACATAATGTATTCCGCCGCATTGATGAATTCTTCAATCGTTGCAGCCAGGCCGCGTTTTAAAAGGATCGGCTTTTCTATGGAACCTGCCGCTTTCAACAGTTCAAAGTTTTGCATATTGCGCGCGCCGATTTGGATCACATCAAGGTAATCCACTGCTTTTTCCAAATCAGCCGGCGTTACGATTTCACTGATGACAGCCAAATCAAATTCATCGGCGATTTGCTTTAAGATTTTCAGGCCTTCAAGCCCCAAACCTTGGAAATCATACGGAGAGGTGCGCGGTTTATAAGCGCCGCCGCGAAGCAATTTTAATCCCTTCGCTTTAACGGATGCAGCAACAGCCGCAACCTGGTCGTACGATTCAACCGAACATGGGCCAAAAACAAAATATTGGTTGCCGTCGCCCACTTTTTCACCTTTAATATCGACAATCGTATTTTCCGGCTTTTTCTTCCGCGAAACAAGCAATGCTTTGCGGTGGTCATCTTCCTGCAGTTCTAGTCCGGCTTTGAAAATTTCCTTAAAGAGATGCTCAATCGTAGAAATTTCAAATGGGCCATCATGATGGTCCTTAATCAAATTCAGCATTTCCCGTTCACGGACCGGATCATAGCGGTTCACCCCCTGTACTTCCTTCAGTTTCCCGATTTCCTGCACAAGTTTGCCCCGCCTGTTGATCAATTCCAGGAGTTTCAAATTCAGTGCTTCTACTTCTTTTCGCAATTGCTCAAGCTCTTGGTTCCCCACGTACCTCTCATCCTCTCTGTTGTCCTTTATAGAATTTTTTCTGGCGTCTTCCTGTTGTCAATTAAACTTACAAGTTATTAGCACTTATTATAGTCTATTCTTTTTAAAAAGTCACGGAAAAATTCTTTATCGGATAAACGCTTTTATGCATTAAAGCAAATAGTGAAGTTTATGTTTTGCCACCCTATTCTTTATTATTATTTTGTATCGGAAATGGTTCTTTTCTTGTATGAAAAAAGCGGCGCAAATGCCGCTTTTTTCCGCCTGCTTATTCGCCGAATGAAGAGGAGGCTCCGGGCTGATCCTGCATTTGTTTATTCATCTCTTCCATATCGAACCCCGCTTTGTCTTTTGCCTGCTGAGCCGTTTGCATCACATTGTCTTTCAGCTGGCTGCCTTTTTGCATGGCGAAATCCCGTACCTGCTTTGTTTTTTCGGCAGCCTGCGAAGCAAGTTTTGTTCCTTTTTCAGCCGCAAATTCGCGCCAGCCGTCGGTTTTTCCTTTAATGGCTTCCATTTGGCCGTTTAAATCTTCACGCAGTTCTTTACCGGATTTCGGAGCGAGCATAAGGGCAACCGCAGCACCGACAACACCGCCGACAATAGCGCCCGTCAAAAAATCTTTTGTGGACATTTGTTCATTAGACATATCCATTCCTCCTTATGAATTTCTTGCCCTTCTCAACTGCCTTTCTTCATCATGGACCTGTTCTTCCAAAAGCCGCTTCGGTTTCGGGCTTTTTGCAGAAAGCGGATGGGTAACAGTACTGTTGTCCTGGCCGGACGAATTTTTGCTTTTTTTATCCGACCATCTATTTTTAATTTCTTTTAACGCAGCGCCCCATTGCATGGCTTGCGCTATTTTATCCTGCCTTTTGCTGACTGCAGAGGCAATGGTTGTTGTCACTTTGCGCAGTGCCTGGCTCAGCTGCTGGACGGACACGCCGATGTCTTCGACGGCATAAACCACGCTGTTCAGCCTTTCTGATTTATGTTCGATGTCCTCTACCAACACATTGGTTTTTTCCAAAAGTTTTGTGGATTCCATGGTTATCCCGTGCAGCTGCCCTTCAAGCCCTTTGACCGTATCAGACAGATTGTCCAAAGTTTTGCTTAACGATTTGAGCGTTTTCGACAAGCTCAGTACCAAAATAAAAAAGGCCACAGCAATCAGAGCCACGCTCAAATAAAGTATGATAATCATTTTTCCATACCACCTCCATGTACAATCAAATTATCCCAAATCACCTGCATAAAACACGCAAGGCTTTCGATTTCTTTTTTTTAGCCTCTGCTCCCTCTATTTTCTCATACTTGCCGGGCACCTGCCAATTATAAATGGCAGGATTTTCTTTTTGATTATTATTTCGATTTTTATTCCTTTTTTCCTGCTCATTTGCTGCCTTTTTTTGCGGAAATAAGACAATTTAGTAGGAACGTGCCGGAAATGGCGTCGCAGGATCGTCCGGGAAATTGAAAAGGCGTTGTCCAACGTTTTTCCGGACAACGCCTTTTCTATTACTGGCTTACATGCCTTTGCAGCAATTCTTCGTATGCTTTTTGGTACTTTTGAATATCGCCGGCCCCCATAAAGAGGATGACGCTGTTTTCAATCCCGAGAAGCGGGGACATGTCCTCTTCTTTGATAATTTGGGAACCTTCAATTTTTTCCTGCAAATCATTGATGGAAAGCTTTCCGTAATGCTCACGGGCCGACCCGAAAATATCGCAGAGAAAGACCCGGTCGGCAAGGCTTAAACTTTCGGCAAAATCCGTCAAGAAAGCCTGTGTGCGGCTGAAAGTGTGCGGCTGGAATACCGCAACCAGCTCGCGTTCCGGATATTTTTTCCGGGTCGCATCAATCGTTGCTTTGATTTCAGTCGGATGGTGGGCATAATCGTCAATAATGATTTGCGTGCCGATTTCTTTTTCCGTAAAGCGGCGTTTTACCCCATGGAACGTTTTTAAATGCTCCTGCACCGCTTCTTTATCAATCCCTTCGTACTGGCAGAGGGCGATGACACCGAGCGCATTCAGCACATTATGGTTCCCGAAAGACGGGATTTCAAACGTGCCGTAAAAATTATTGCGGACAACCACATCAAATTTCGTTCCTGTTGGTTCCGTCACAATATTTCTCGCCTGGAAATCGTTTCCTTCTTCAAATCCGTAAAACACAACCGGGACTTTTGCCTGGATTTTTTGCAGCTGTTCATCATCCCCGTATGCGATGATGCCTTTTTTCACCTGCAGGGCCATTTCCTGGAAAGCAGAAAAAACATCGTCAATATTGGCATAGTAATCAGGATGGTCAAAATCAATATTGGTCATGATCGCATAATCCGGATGGTAAGAAAGGAAATGACGACGGTATTCGCAAGCTTCAAACACAAAATACTCCGCATCTTTTACGCCTTTTCCCGTGCCGTCCCCGATCAAGTAGGAAGTCGGCTTGATCGCATGCATCACATGTGCAAGCAGCCCTGTTGTCGATGTTTTTCCGTGCGCGCCCGTAACGGCAATGCTTGTGAACCTGGTGATAAAATCTCCGAGGAATTTGTGATAACGGATCACAGGAATCCCGCGTTTGAATGCCTCGTCAATTTCTTCATGCGTATCGGGAAATGCGTTTCCTGCAATAACCGTCAACCCCGGCTGTATATTTTCACGTTGGAACGGCAATATTTTGATGCCCGCATCCTCCAGCGCTTGTTGTGTAAAAAAGCGCTTTTCTACGTCCGATCCCTGCACCTCGTATCCGATGTCGTGCAGGATTTGTGCCAGCGCACTCATGCCCGATCCCTTAATGCCTACGAAATGGTATACAGTCATAATAGAACCTCCAACACTGTCTATATGTATGCAGTATATGATAAAAACCCATCATGTGCGATAGCGCACGTTTCTGCACCGGCTGCACTTGCTGCGTGCGGCCGGTTTCGATGCCCATCTTCACAAAAAAATTTATGCTTAGTCATTATATCACTTCTGGGCAGCTGTGAACACAAAAAACAGAAACTTTGCTTCACCCTGCTAAAGCGGCAAATATGTGCGGGAAGAGCACCCTTCACTTCCTAGCGTTGCCATTATCCCCGCCGCATATAAGGAAAAACTTTTACTCGCGGGCGGCACCAGCTTCCTGCATTTGCCTGAATTCGCTTTTTGAAACAAGGACGTCGCGTGGCCTGCTGCCTTTTGCTTCCGATATGATGCCCTGCTCCTCCATCATATCGACGAGGCGGGCCGCACGGTTATAGCCGATCCTGAAATTGCGCTGCAAAAGCGAAGTGGACGCGCTGCCCTGCTCAATGACAAATTCGCACGCATCCAAAAAAAGTTCGTCTTCCTCTTCATTCATTTGCGCCTGCACCATCAATTCTTCCGGCTTGAACAAATATTCGGGCTTTGCCATTTTTCTGGCGTGCAGCACAACATCATCGATTTCTCTGTCGCTTACAAAAGTGCCCTGCAGCCTGACCGGTTTGGAAGAGCCGTTTTCCAAAAACAGCATATCCCCTTTCCCAAGCAGTTTCTCCGCCCCGCCCGTGTCGATGATGGTGCGCGAGTCGACCTGCGAAGAAACGGAAAAGGCAATCCGTGTCGGAATATTGGCTTTAATTAAACCGGTGATGACATCCACGCTCGGCCGCTGCGTCGCGATGATCAAATGGATGCCGCAGGCGCGGGCTTTTTGCGCGATCCGGCAAATCGCATCTTCAACATCCGCTGGAGATGTCATCATCAAATCGGCAAGCTCGTCGATCACGATCACAATATACGGCAATTTCTCCGCAAAACACCGCGATTGTTCCGCCATTTGATTAAAGCGGTGGATGTCGCGCACACTTTCATGGGCGAACAGTTCATAACGCCTTTCCATTTCTTCCACCGCCCATTTTAATGCGGCCGTCGCCATCTTCACATCTGTAATCACAGGGCTAACCAAATGCGGGATATTGTTGTACGGTGCCAGTTCCACCATTTTTGGATCAATTAAAAGTAGTTTTAAATCGTGCGGCGCCGCTTTGTAAAGAAGCGACACCAGAATGGAATTGATGCAGACGCTTTTCCCGGACCCGGTGGCGCCGGCGATCAGCCCGTGTGGCATTTTTTGCAGGTCGGTCACAACCGGCTTTCCGGAAATGTCGAGGCCCATCGCAACGGTCAATGGCGAGGGGCCGTTTTGGAATGCCGGATCCCCGATAATTTCGCTTAACCGCACAGGGCGGCTTTTCACATTCGGGATTTCAATGCCGACCGTATGCTTGCCCGGGATCGGCGCCTCGATCCTTATATCTTTCGCGGCAAGGCTTAATTTTAAGTCGTCATTTAAGTTTGTAATTTTATTGACTTTTACACCCGGCTCAGGCTGTACTTCAAAGCGCGTCACGGATGGCCCCTGGCTCGCATTGACCACTTTGGCGCGGACATTAAAATTTTCAAGCGCCCGGTCAAGCGTTTCGCTTTGTTCGTTTATCCATTCAGCATCCCGGGTTTGTTTTACCGGCGGATCCAGCAGGGAAAGCGGCGGGAAAGCATACGGCTTCTCCCTGCCGTTTTCCGCCTGCGCTGCCATGCCAAGCGCCGGTTTTTCCTGCTGTATGCGCGGCGCTTCTTTTTTTGCAGCGATTTTTCTGCGGTCCTGGTTTAGCATCAATACATTAAATGGCAAGTGTTTCCTCTCTTTTTTAGGCTTCTCTTCCGTTTTTCCGGAAACATCCTGTGCTTCAATAGTTTCAACAGCCGCTGCTCCAACTTGTTCCGTTTCAGATGCCGTTTGCTGTTCTTCTTTCACCTGTTCCGTTTCAGATGGTTGAACGAGTCCGGATGCTTCTGTTTCTTTCTCCGCAGTCAACAGCTCTGTACCTTTACCGATAACATGCTCCTGCCGCTCTGTCCGGCCACCGGTTTCTTCCTGCAGGCTCGGGCCCGCTTCTAAAAACGCCTGTTCCCCGGCGGAATTTTCCAACGCATCAGAGGAGCCTTTTGTATAAGCTGCCGTTCCCGTTTGTGAAACGTCCTGCATCATTCCTTGCTGCGGTATCTCCGCCTCACCTTCCACAGAGAGGGGTCCCGGCGTTCCAAAAACCGCTTCAGGATCAGTTGTTGCTGCTATTTCCCCTGTCTGCGGATCCAATATTTGATCTGGGCTTCCCGTACCAGCTGCCCGGCCCATTGCCGCAGCTTCCCTTTGTTGCACTTTTTGAGCAGCCTTTTCTCCGGAAAGATTTTCAGACGTTTCCGATTGGGTCCCTGATATAGAATCTGTTCCGGTAAATGCCTGCACCTTTTCACCATGTGCTGACAAACCCGTTACTGGAGCCGCTTCCGCCGTATTTTGGCCAAAAACGGGTTCAAAATCAAGCGCCTGTTTTGTCACTTTTTCTATATCACAAATACGGATATCTTTTTGGTAATCGTCTTCCAGTTCATATTCAAAAACCGGTTCTTTCTGCTGAAGCGGCGGCCCGTTTTCCGGCCGTTTATACCCGTAAACCGGGGAAGGGATATCGGTCGGCCGGAAAGGATGGCTTCCCTTTTGCCCAATTTTTTCTCTTTTATAGCGGGTAATAGGCTGATGCGCCCTTAAATCAGGCTGCGGGCGCTCCAGCCCCTTTTTCGACGTACGGGCAGGAAGGGCGTCCTGATCCGGTATTACCGGAAAACGGAAATGGTTTTTCGGATATTGGTAAACCACACGGGTATCAATGTTTTTGTTTAACGTCCGGTGATTTTGGGCCGTTTCTGTTTCCTCTTCGTGCCCGCTGTCGTCTTTAAAGTATTTTGCCATTTTTTTAAACCAATTCACATTCATCACTCTTTCCCTTTGCTCCTGCGTCCGAAGAGTCCCCAAAAAATCCTGTCACTCTCCATTATACAAAGGAAACACATGTTTTTCGAGGGATTTTTTAACACAGCCCTTCCAGCATAAAAAAAACTGCGCTAGGCACATTATGATTGATACCATTTTAAAAGGAGGCAAGTAAATTGAAAGCTGCAAAAACATTGCTGGGCATCGGGCTTGCATCAGGCCTATTAATCGGATGCGGCAACAACAATAACCGTTCTAACGTGGACAACAACAATACGCGCCCTGTCCGCTATGATAACACGGCTGATAACAATGATGTTCGTTACAACAACGTCCGTTATAACACCCGGAATGACAACGGCACAAACAATACAAACTTGTTGGATAATGATGCCAACAACAATATGACAAACACGCAAAACGTCAGGGTCGCAAACAAAATCGCCCGCCGCGTTGAAGATTTAAAAGAAGTGGATAAAGCGAGAGTCATCGCTACGGATGACAATGCTTACGTGGCCGTATTGCTGGACAACAAGCAAAATAATGACAAATTGAACAAAAGTTTAAAAAACAAAATTGCAAAAGTTGTCAAGCAAACAGATAAGTCGATCGATGATGTGTATGTTTCCGAAAACCCGGATTTCTTTGACCAAATGAACGACTATGTAAATGATTTTCGGAACGGGCGCCCGATTTCCGGCTTCTTTGACCAGTTTAATGATACGGTCCAGCGTGTATTTCCGAACGGCAGCCGTTAAAAATCCGGCCACGAACCGCAGAGCGGGCGTGGCCTTTTCAAATGGTTAAGCCGGTAGCGGAAATTCCCGGCCAACCTCGTATTCGTCATCTAACACAAGGATGCCTTTCTTTTGCGGTGCATTCGGCAGCCCAAGTTCACGTGCCGAACAAATCATGCCGCTAGAAGCGACGCCGCGCAGCGAAGCATCTTTGATAATCATCCCGTTCGGCATGCAGGCGCCGACTTTCGCAACGACAACTTTTTGGCCGGCCTCCACATTTGGAGCGCCGCAGACAATTTGCAGCGTCTCATTGCCGACATCGACCTGGCAGATGCTCAAATGGTCGGAATCCGGATGCTTCACTTTTTCTTTCACATATCCGACAACGAATTTTGGAGATAGGTCGGCTTCAAGCTTTTCATCAAACCCGTTTTCAGCGAGAATCCCATTCAGCTTATCCATCAGTGCTTCCGTTAACTTTACTGGGCCTTTTGCATCAATCTCCATGTATTTTGATGCCCCGAAAATGTTATAGCCGGTGGTATCATTTGTCTTTTCATCATAAATGCGGGCAACATTGCCTTTTTTTTCAAAAGCGGTATGCTCCATATCTTTGATCATGATAATCAGCGTATCGCCGATTCCTTCGCGGTTGTAAAATACATTCATGAAACGAACTCCTTTCAAGATTTGCGCTTTTTGCCCATAATAAAGATCGGCTCCAGTTCGCCGTCTTTGTATAAAAACGAAAGGGCTGTAATCGGCACATGGCCGTTTGCAAAAAAGTTCATCGTCATTTGCGCCATTACATCATACCCTGTTTCATTCCGGATGTCACCTATAATTAAAACATCCTGGTGGGGAACGGCGACAACCATTTCCCCCTTCACTTTTTCTGCCATTTCTTTTAAAAATTTTTCATTCAAAATCCGGCTCGCATCATAACCGTCATTTGTATTTAAAAAATAAAAATCATTACCGGCCACCGTATCTTTTTTCATCTCCGTGGAAAGCGAACGCACATTAAAACGCGCCGTTTCGCGTACATGCTCCCCGCTCCAGCCTTCTTCTTCCAACAGTTTGAGATCGATCAGCCGGTATGTTTTCCCGAGGTCCAGGGCGTAATAAATGCGCGTTTCCGCCGTATGTTCATCCGTCAAAAACAGAACACCTTCGCGGGCTTCTTTTGGAAACGAAGAGGAGCGGATGACCGGGAAAATATACTTTTCCCGGCCCGAAAGTGGGTGGGCTTTCCCCATGACATTGAGCGCTTCTTCGGCATAATACACGACTTCATCGATCGCTTTTTCTTTTTGCGTATTCCATTTGGCCACAATCTCCGGTAGGGAAATATTCATTCCCTGATGGGTTGCCCCGTTTTCCACGCGGAGCACGTCTTTCTCACGATCATAGGAAAAAATTCTTCCTCCTTTTTCCAGCCGTTTTTGCAGCTCTTTTCTCATTTGTTTCGTATCCATTTTTTACGCCGCACCTCCCTCTATAAAATTTAGTTTTAGATTGCCATGACATTCACGCTGATCCAAGCAACTGGCAGCCGCCTTCCGAAAAAATCCCCCATCGGCATGATGGAGGGAAAAGCCAAATCAGGCAAGGCCTTCAATAAAGTTTTCCACTTCTTCTTTTGTTTTCCGGTCTTTACTGACAAAACGGCCGATTTCTTTGCCGTCGCGGTATGCGATAAAACTCGGGATGCCGTATACATCCAGTTCCCCGCATAAATCAATGAACTTATCTCGGTCAACATGGACAAACGTGTAATCGCTAAATTCTTTTTCAATTTCCGGCATAAACGGATCGAGGAAACGGCAGTCCGGGCACCACACCGCCGAAAACAAAAAGATATGCGCGCCGCTTTCTTTCAATTCATGAAATGCTTCTACAGATTGCAAGTCTTCCATTCGAGTACCTCCCAGTTATTTTCTGTCTTTTATTGTAACCTAAAATCGTGTAATTTTAAAAAACTGCGTCCGAAGCCGTTTTGGCTCTGGGCCAGCAGATTCCCTGCCTGGCTCCGTTTTAAAATATCGTTGGGCTTATTCAGCCGCGATTGGATTTTGTCACCGTTTTGATTGATGTTTTTGATGCTGCTTTCAGCGTTTTTCCCTTTTTCTTCATTGTAATATGTAAAGGATTTCCCTGTCGGACTGCGCAAAAAGCAGCTGGATCTCTGTTGCCATTTTTAGCTTTAAATAACTGTCCTGCACAATTTTCAGACATATTTTCATCAAAATGAGCCCAGTTGCTGCTGTGGCCAACAAAAAGGCGATGTTGCCAAAGCCTGAATATTGTTTTTTCTAAAAACCTGGGCTTTCTTCCTCCTGCCATATCGGTCTGTGCTTTGCGTCACGTATCTAAACGTATTGTTTTATCCGTCCCTTACAACGTGCAGTCAGCCAGTTGTAATCTATTCCTCATTTTCCACACATTATACCATGTGTTTGTGACAATTTTGTTACAAAGCAGTCCGCCAAAAGTATGATTTTAAAAGCCGGTCTTTTTTCCTAATGTAAAACAGGCAGGACTGCCCCGCCTGCACTGCAATCAATTGTTATGATACAAGTACTGTCCTAAAAGCAGTTTTGCAATATGGGTAAACATTTCCCCTCTTGTAACCAGCCCGTTTGTAAAAATACCGACCGCCCCTTCTTTTTCCCGGACATTTTCTTTTTGGGCGAAGTCTTCCATGACAGGGCCGAGTTCTTCGCCGCCGCGCAGTCGCACCGCAATTTCTTCGGGTAGAGGGATCCGCGCCCCGCCTGCAACATAAGTCCCGCCACCTTTTACCGTGAGTGCACCCCAATTGCATAAAAACATACCGTGCGGTGTCTCGGTGACGCCGCCTTCAAGCCCAATACCGATATCGGCATTTTTTAATTTGAGTACCGCTTTCGAACGGTTGACCGCGCCCGTAATCGTTTCTTCATCGGAAAACGGCTGCTCGTTAACGCCGGATGGAACGGCGGCAGGGGCAAATTCTGCTTTTTCCATCATTTCAAAAACGTTCCGGACGGCCGAAACTTTCGCCGGATTGATTGAACCAATTGCAATGATCAAATGTATTCACCTCAATGTTTTAACAATTACTTCCGCTGATGGCATCCACCGTTACCCGGTCGCAGGCCTGAACGAGTTTAATGATTAAAGCTTTCGCCGCCGCATAATCATCTACATGGAGGATTGATGCATGTGTGTGGATATAGCGGGCACAAACCCCGATGACGGCGCTCGGAATGCCTTCATTGGAAATATGGACGTTGCCGGCATCCGTCCCGCCGTTCGGGGCGACAAAATATTGGTAAGGGATACCGTTGCTTTCGGCGATATCAAGGACAAATTCGCGCATGCCCTTATGCGTCACCATTGTCCGGTCATAAATTCTCGGCAGCGCGCCTTTTCCAAGCTACCCGAACTGTTCCTTATCCCCGGAGGCGTCGTTCGCCGGGCTTGCATCAAGCGCAAAGAAAATATCCGGCCTGATCATCGCCGCAGCCGTTTTTGCCCCACGCGCCCCGACTTCCTCCATTACCGTTGCACCGGAATAGAGCGTATTCGGCAATTTCTTTCCTTGCAGTTCTTTTAATAATTCGATTGCTAGGCCGCAGCCGTATCGGTTGTCCCACGCCTTGGCAAGGATTTTTTTCGGGTTGGCCATCGGGGTGAAAGGGCAGACCGGCACGATCGCCTGCCCCGGCCTGATCCCGATTTTTTCCGCATCTTCCCGGGAATCCGCACCGATATCGATCTATTTTTGATGTCCATCGGCTTCGATTTTTGCGCTTCATACAAGAGATGCGGCGGAATCGAACTGACGACTCCGGCCACAGGACCGTTATCTGTCCAAATCTGCACGCGTTGGGCTAGCAGCACTTGGCTCCACCAGCCGCCGAGCGTTTGGAAGCGGATCAAGCCGTTATCGGTAATGGAGGTGACCATAAATCCGACTTCATCCATATGCCCGGCGACCATAACAACCGGGCCGTTTTCCTTTCCACGGCGGACGCCGAAAATACTGCCGAGATTGTCCTGCACGACTTCATCCGCATATTTTTGCAGCTGCTCTTTCATAAAATTCCGAACCGCATGCTCATTCCCGGGCGCGCCCGGAAGTTCAGTCAGCGTTTTAAATAATTCGAGCGTTTCTTATTCCATTTGTATGGCTCCTTTATTGGGTATGTACTTTTTTATTGTACAAGACGAAAAGGGAGGCTTCCAGTTTTTGAAATTTGGAGAGTAAATACGGAAACACCGATTTTCTGCAGATTACCGCTGATTTTTTTAAAGAAGGTATCTGCTGTTTTTCCGCTGATTAGGGGCCGCCGAATATGGCCACAATTTGTTGATACCGTGCAAAGATGCTCCCGTTTGTTAACTTTCCCTGCCGTTTCAGTGTATAATGATAGGCAAATGGCAATATATGCTGCAAAAAAGAAGAAAGGGTGGGCAAATATGAATTGGAAAACGTTTTTAGCAGGGATTGCAATTGGCGCAGCGGCGGGATATGCGGTCAATGAAACGGTGCACCAGACAGTGCCAACTTCTGCGGATTCAGTCCTTTCCAAAGTAAAAAAAGCGTTTAAAGAAAACGGACCGATCGACGGATCATGGATCCAAATGGCAGCAGAAGATTATGAAAAATACCCGTTCAAAACAAAGGTTTACCGCGGCGGGATTTCAATGACGGAAGGCGGCGAGAAAAAGCAGTACGAATTCATCGCCGATGCCAAAACCGGCATCGTGCTCGATGTGTATCCGATATAAGGGAGCCTTAAAAAAAAACGGTGGACATGCCAGGTGTTCACCGTTTTTCAGAAAATCATGATTCGGGATTTCTTTCCCTTTCCACTTTCGCAACAATATTCCCTTCCGCGTCCCATTTCAGCGCCCGGTAGATTGCATCGTGGTAAAATACAAACCAGGCATTTTCCTGTATTGCCTTATCAATCCATTTTTGTTTTTGGAAAATCGAAGTCATCGGATAGTCGTCATACGCCATGACCCACAGTGGATTGCGGTGCGCATGCGTCGGCAAAAGGTCCGCCATATGGATCCATTTTTCCCCGCCGGACTCCCCGGTAATTATCGCATGGCCGTCGCTGTGCCCGCCGGTATGGATCATTCGGACTGCACCTTCAATTGTGATCTCTTCTTTAAACGTCTGTACCTGGTCCTGCACAGCTTCCCAGTTTTCTTTCCAGTACGTGCTTTTTGAGCGAATGTTCGGATGGCACATTTCCTCCCACTCGGTTTCCGGCACATAGATCACCGCATTCGGAAATGAAGGAACATGCCTGTCCGCATCCGGTATGGTCAATCCGCATGCATGGTCGAAATGCAGATGCGTCATCAGGACGATATCGATATCTTCCCGCGCCAGGCCGAATTCTTTCAGAGACACATCAATCCTCGATTCCGCCGTCACACCGTAATTGCGTTTCTGCTTGTCCGTCAATTTGCCGTTCCCAATGCCGGCATCAATGATGATATTATTCCCGTTTAACTGGAAAAAAATCGGGTCTGTTCGCAGTTCAATCTGGTTTTTATCATTATACGAGTATTTTTTCGACCAAAGCGGCTTCGGAACAACGCCGAACATCGCGCCGCCGTCCAGGTGCGTAACGCCGCCGTCCAGCCAGTACAGCACCATTTCTCCGACTTTTAAATGTTCCATGTTTTTTCCCTCCTGATTATGTAACCGTTTCCTTAAAATGTATTCTCCGTCACTTCTTTTTTTCCTTTTTTTCGCGGTACGAAAAAGCGCCCCGTACTGCAAAACTTTTTGCAGTGCGGCGCGCGTTCAATTCCGGTATTTTGCTTCGCAGCGGTATATGCGCTGCCCTTTGGCGGAAAATTTTTCTTCATATTCCGTCATAATATTGCCTTCAAAACCGCTGTTATGCAGATCAAGGCTGATATTTTTCAAAAGCAGGCCGTATTCGGAAAAACTTTGCAGCGAGTATTCAAACAGGCCCTGGTTGTCCGTTTTGAAATGGATTTCCCCGCCTTCCACCAAAATATCCTCATACAGTTTTAAAAACATGCGGTATGTCAGTCGCCGCTTTTCATGGCGTTTTTTCGGCCAAGGATCGGAAAAATTTAAATAGATCCGCTCTACGTCACCTTTCGCAAAAAAATCGCGCAGCCTGCTGCCGTCCACGTTTAACAGCTTTACATTTCCGAGTTCTTTCTCAATCAGCTTGTCAAGGGCGGAAACAATCACGCTCGGCTGTCTTTCGATCCCGAGAAAATTGATATCCGGATGTTGTTCCGCCATCCCTGCGATAAATCTGCCCTTGCCTGTTCCGATTTCAATATGGAGCGGCCGGCTGTTCCCGAATAATTCCCGCCATTTGCCGCGCCATTTTTCCGGTTCGGGGACAACATATTGGGGATACTGCTTTATTTTATCTTCCGCCCATGGTTTATTCCGTAATCTCATGAAAGCACCTCGATTTATGGATTCCATTTGCATAAAAAAACATGTAAATCAAACAATAAATGTGTATGAAGGAAGTTTACGCCCCGCGTGAGTTGCGGGGAAAATAGCATGAATCCTTCGTACAAGCGGCGGCAGCCGTTTATGATGATAGCACGCAAACAGCTGCATATCAAAGTGAAGGATGTGTTCCATTTGACACTCAGTCATCGCGACCAGTTGAATTTATTAACCGATATTTTGTACGACCATCAGACAGACTGCTGCGGATCTGTTTCGGAATGTGAACAGTTGGAAAGGCTGGTAAAATCATTGCTGGTGAATCCCGCTGTCGGGGAAGATATGAAACAAATGCTGACAGATGTGTACAGCTACAGCCAGGCGGGGAAATATGCCCAGCATTTGGATGACCATATTGAAGCGCATCAAAGCAAATTAAGTGAATGGGTTGACCAGTTAAACACCTATTTTTAATGCCGGCGCACGCCGGAAAAACGAAAGAGGAACCGTTCAGCGGTTTCTCTTCCCATTTTCACGGCCATGGTAAACGATCTGCAAAAAATCAAGCCAGCGGCGCATCTCTTCCAACCGGTTTTTTTCCTTATGCCACCGGATCATGGCAATGGTTTGGAATATCGCATGCCACTTCATTCTTAAAGCCAAATCATCGGTCATCCCAATACCGTATTCCATGAGCCAATTTTCCCATTTTTCCGGCGGGATATACGAATACAGCAGCATGCCGATATCCATTGCCGGATCGCCGATCAGCGGGCCGTCCCAGTCGATCAGGAAAAGTTCATTCTCATCAGACAAAAGCCAGTTGTTGTGGTTTACATCGCCGTGGCAAACAACATAATCCTCATATTGGATGTTCGGCTGTTCTATTTCAAGAAATTGCAGGGCATCTGGCACCCCGGGCATCTCCAGCAATTCCTTCCCGATCCCGTGCTCCAAATCACCCAGCATATCGGCCGGCTTCATCGGCTCCATCCCAAGCCTCTGCAGCATATTCAAGAGCGGTTTGGACTCGTGAATTTTTTTCAGCAGTCTGGCAACGCGCTGTTCTTCCATTTCATAAGGTTCCAGTTCCCTGCCCTGCACCCACTGCTGGGCAGTAATGGTATCGCCATTTTCCATCCGTTTTGTCCAGACGAGTTTTGGGACAATCCCTTCGGCGGACAGCACCGCAAGAAACGGCGACGAATTCCGTTTTAAAAACAGGGTCTGTTCCTTATATTTGGCGTAGAAGGCTTCTCCTGTTGCCCCCCCGGCCGGTGTAATTTCCCAGCCATTTCCTAATATATCTTCCAACATCGTTCACCTTCAAATCCAGTAAGTCAACCTCATATCACTGTGATTCTATGTATACAATGATTTCCAAATACAAGCATTTTACACGAAAAATAAAGGATCTGTTAAAATTTTCTATAGTTTCCACAAAAGTTTCCGCAAACTTTGCAGGATCAACAACGGTCCAAAACAAAAAAAAGACAGCTATTGGCAAGTATCATTCAACAATAGCCACCTTTTAATAAATTTTATCTCTTTTTGACTTTTTTCGTCAAGCTGATTTTATCGTTTTCGTAGAATAATGGCGAAAAGCCAGATGCGATGCGTCCGGTATTTAAAAGGTTCCACCCTTCCGGGCAGATTTTCAATTCAATGGGGGTTCTGCCCACAATTTCCCCGTCGGCGTGGACGAGCAGTGGTGTGCTTGAAATGACTGACATTTTCGTTCCTGTAAAAGTGGACACTTCCTTAAAATATTCATGTTTCCCTAAAAAAACGGTGAAAAAGATCAACAAAAGTTTCAAGCGGGATAAATCATGCACGACTATCATATTCAGCATGCCGTCAGACGGATCCGCCACCGGGGAGATTTTCATGCCGCCCCCGTAATACGGTTGGTTGGAAACGGCCACCAACCATGTACGGCGGAAAACTTTCTTCACGCCATCCGCCGCAATTTCCACCGTCACCGGACGGTATTTAAACAGTTCCAGCACAAGGATCAGCACATAGGCCAGTTTCCCGAGAAGCACGCGGTTCAGCCATTTCTTCAGCTTCGAACGGTTGGCCCGTTCGGAAATGACAGCATCAAACCCGGCGCCGAGGCTGTTGACAAAATAGCCTTCTTTTCCGCCTGCCGTGAAGAAATGGCCGAGGTCATAAGCGGAGGGGCTTTCTTCAAGCATGCCGAAAATGGCGCGGATGCATGCTTGCGGTTTTTTCGGCAGCCTGTAGCCCCTCGCAAAGTCATTGCCGGACCCGGCCGGAATGTAGGCGACCGTCACATGGCTGAAATGATGCACGCCGTTAATGACTTCATGGATCGTACCATCTCCCCCGACTGCAACGAGCACAACCGGTTCCGCAAGCTTTTTTGCAAACTTTTCTGCTAGTTCTTTCGCGTGCCCCCTGTACTTTGAAAAATAAACATCATATTGCAGGCCTCCGAGCATTGCCTCCATTTTCTCCCATACTTTTAAACAGGCACCGTTTTTTGCCGCCGGATTGACAATAAAAATGAGTGGTTTCATACGATCATTCCCCGTCCCGTGAGTGATCTTCCAACTCCCGTCTTTTTCGTGCCACACTTTTTGCCAGACATTCGTTCAACAGCGCCTGTGCCGCCTTCAGCTGCATATATTTTAACGGCGACCGTAAATTCCGCTGGTGCCGGAACCACTCCATATGGGGCCGTTTGTCAAGGATATGCAGGCCCTGCGGCGCATCCGGCCAAGTAATGTAACCGTTCCGGCAAATCAGCCCTTTTTCAATCGGAATTGTGACACCATGCTGTTTCAAAATGCCGCGCACAATTTTCTCGGTCCGATCAAGCGCAATCACCGGGTTTAAAATTTTTTTCGCGTTTTTGCCTGCCCGCTTTTCCCAGAAATGGCTTTTTGAACCGAAAAAGACGGCATCTTTCTCTTCTTCCAAAAACGTTAAACACCATACTGCCAAAGGGGAAATCAATATCGTCTCCATTTCCAAAATGGCTTTTTTAAAAACAAAAACCGGTTTATACAGCAATAAAAATGTATCCGGAAATCTCTGCAAAAAATATTTTAAGTCCGCATCAAAATACAGGGCGGCTGGTATCGGGGAATCCTCTAGCAAAGTGGAACTTGCCCATTTGAGCTGGAACCTGAACAGCTGGTCCAAAAATAATTTTTTTAACTGGTCTTCCGTTTCCGGGAAAAACACGAGCTGCGGCGAAAATTGGAGTATACCCGGCTGAAAGGGGGCCACCGGTTCCGCGAGCTCTTCCATTTCAACTTCGTTCTTTTTTCTTAACCAATGTTTAATGCGCGAAAAAAGCTGCCGGGAATCTTCATCGGGGGCAGCCTCTTCTTCCTGTACCTCCTGCATTTGCCCTGCTGCCAGCCTGTTTTCCCAGTTTTCCCGGAATGTTTGCCACTGCTGTTTTTTCAGGCGTACAAATTGGTTTGTATAGCGGATGATATCCACCTCATACCGTGAAACATAATCTTGGATTTTCAACAACTGTCCCATAATCCGTCCCTTTACTTCAAATTCATGTTATTGGAGCCTAAGCGAAAAGACTGCTTCATTTCGTATTTCGGCATTCTGTCCAAATGCGTTTCATACAGCACGATCCGCTCAGCCTGGAAATGCGCAGGCTGCGGCAAAAAGCCGTCCAGCACCCCCGCCTGGAAAGGCAAATCTCCCCGCCATTTTCTTGCCAACGTGATATGTGGGTTAAAAGGCTTTTTATCAAGCCGGAAGCCCGTATCAAGGCAGCAGCGGGCCACCATTTTCTGGAGGCCGGAAAGGAGCTCTGAAGCGCGTGTCCCGGCCCATAACACACGCGGTTCATCTTTTTTGCCAAATGTTCCGAAGTGGTCAAGCACCAAAGGGAAACCACCATATTTTACAATTTCTCCGGCAATGGCCCGGTTTGCTTTTTCCAATTGGTCTTCTCCGGCTGCGCCAAGAAAGGCAAGGGTAATATGATAATCATCCCGGTGCACCCATCTTTGGAACGGCAGCCCCGTTTTCATATTTTCGGCGGCTTGCTGCAACACGGTTTTGATTTCCTCTGGCAGCCATACCGCGTAAAAATAATGATTCACCATTTTTCCGCCCCTATCCTGTTTATACTCATATTTATTTTAACAAATGGCCTTTTCCGCAAACAATGCCGGGTAACGGGAAATCCGCCCCGCCATCACGCAGGGACCGGCGAATCATCAACAATAAAATTTACCAGCACCAAGCAAAAAATCGGGTCCATATGACATATTCCGCGAGCTTCCGCCATATGATCATATCAAGCAGAAAAGTTTGATTTATTCGCCCGGAGGTATATACAAGATTTAAGGAGGGACACGTGTGAGAATTGGAGACCATGTCACTTACAAAGGAGAAACTTGCGGAATCATTTTTATTTACAAAAACGGCTACTTTGAACTGAAAAAGCCGTACTTCCATCAAATCGTCCTTGCCCACCCTTCGGAGCTCATGGTCTTCGGCGAAGAAACCGGGCGCTGCAGCTAACAAGACCCGGCCCAACCAGGAGCCGGGTCCCCTTTTTATTCCATTGTGCCAGATGCGAGTTGTGCTGAAAGCCCGTTGATTTCCCGTTCAAACGCATGCTGCAGTTTTCTCGTAACCGCACCCGGGGCCCCGTCTCCAACCATTTTTCCGTCAATTTGCACAATTGGCATCACTTCGGACGTCGTGCTTGTGATAAACACTTCATCCGCCCCCAATAAATCGTCAACCGTAAATGCTTCTTCCCGGACGGGGATCCCTTGTTTCCGGCAAATATCGAGGAGAACCTGCCTCGTGATCCCGTTCAAAATGAGGTTGGTTGCCGGATGTGTGGCCAATTCGTCGTTTTTCACGATAAAGACATTGGATGATGAACCTTCCGTCACCGTTTCTCCGCGGTGCTGGATCGCCTCATAGCACCCGTTTTCCACCGCTTTTTGTTTTGCAAGCACATTGCCGAGCAAATTCAGGCTTTTAATGTCGCAGCGGAGCCATCTAATATCTTCGGAAAGCACCGCTTTTACGCCTTTCTTCATTTTTTCAAGCGGCCGATCGAGTTCACTCGTATAGGCAACATACGTTGTTTCGCTTTTCTCCGGAAAATGGTGTTTCCGCTTGGCGGCGCCGCGCGTAAACTGCAAATACACGATTCCCGTGCCGACCCCGTTTGCCTCCACAAGCTTCTCCAATTGCGCGGTCAATTCCTGCGCTGTATACGGGATACGGAGTGAAAGTTTTTCGGCGCTCAAAAAAAGCCTGTTCAAATGCAATTCATTTGTAAAAAGCCTCCCGTGGTAAACCCTCACCACTTCGTAAATGCCATCCCCGAACTGATAACCGCGGTCTTCAATATCAATACTTGCATTTTCCCTGTCCATCAGCCTTCCGTTTAAAATCAGTTTCTCCATCTCGAAACCCCTTTGCCATTATTTTTGCTGTTGCTTTCCCGCCAATTCATAAATCGCCTGCGCATAAATCGCTGTTGCTTTGAGCAGATCTTCCACATACATGTATTCATTCTTTTGATGCATCACATCTTCGCGCCCCGGGAACAGCGCCCCGAACGCCACGCCTTTATCGAGCGCGCGCGCATATGTACCGCCGCCGATCGCCAGCAGTTCGGCTTTTTCTCCGGTTTGCTCTTCGTATACTTTTTGAAGCGTTTTGATCAATGGATCATTTTTGTCGACATGATGTGGTTTGCTATCCGAAAAATTGCCGAAAAGCAACCCGTCCTCTTTCAATTTCGACTCAATTTTCGTTTTTCCTGCTTCAATATCAAAAGTAACGGGATAGCGCATATTTAATCCTATGCGTCCGCCCTTTTCCCGATGATAGTTCATAATGCCAACATTGATAGTCAAATCCCCCGAAATGTCATCCTCATACTGGATGCCGAAGTTTTCGCCGCGCGACTTGTCAAAAAATTGGTTCAACGTCCCGATAAATTTGGCGCCTTGCGAATCCAGTCCAAACCGGCTTAAAAAATTCGCCAGGTAAAGTCCTGCACTCTTCCCGTTCCGCGGTTCGGCGCCGTGGGCCGATATGCCTTCCAATTTTAAAATCAATACGCCACCATCCACAAAATCCTTACCCGAAAGGCCTGTTTCCTTTTGATAATCCTGGAACTTCTGCAAAAGTTCCGCTTGTTCGCCGCGGATGGTCAAATGGGCTTCGGCATAATCCGGCACCATATTGTAACGGCGCCCCGATTCAAAAGACAAAATTTCTGCAAACGCCTGCGTATCTTCTTTCATTTGCGGCTCCTGAATGATATCAAAATCGGAAATTCCTTTTTCCGCGTAAATAATCGGAAAGTCTGCATCCGGCGAAAATCCGATGGCAGGCATTTCCTCATGCGCAAAATAATAGTCCATGCATCTCCAGTCGCTTTCTTCGTCCGTACCGACAATGAGGCGCACCTTTTTTTCAAGCGGCAGCCCGAGTTCTTTCACAATTTTCATCCCGTAATAAGCTGCCATTGTCGGGCCTTTGTCGTCACTGGAGCCGCGTGCATAAATTTTTCCGTCTTTTACAATCCCGCTGTACGGATCGACAGTCCAGCCATCCCCTTCCGGTACGACATCGACATGCCCGAGGATCCCGACGATTTCTTTTCCCGAACCCATTTCAATATGCCCGGCCAGGTTTCCGGCGTTTTTTGTTGTAAAACCGTCCTTATCACCCAAGTCCAGCATATACTGCAGCGCATCTTTCACCCCCCGGCCAAGCGGGGCTTCATCCGTCGCGTGTTCTTCATCCAGGACGCTCCTGATTTTCAAAATCCCTTGCAGGTCTTGAATGAGATCGTCTTTTCGTTTTAACACTTCATCCATCCACTTGATATCGGCCATGGTTTTCCCTCCTTTTTATAAACCATATCGCTCTTATTTTACTTCTTTTTTATTTTTTATAAAATAACATTATAGGCGAAAATCGCTAATCTTGGAAGTACGCCTTAAAAGAAAGCGCTACCAATTGTGTTCATAAATCAGGGTGACACTACATATTGTGTAGTAACCCACTAAAATATTTGTCAATTCTCACAAAAAGAGTTACAATATAATTGTTTGACATCTTAGAAAAAATTTTATGAAGAAAAGGGGTTGTCTGAACGGTAAAAGTTTCCTAAAACCTTATCATGTTGTGAAGCTGTTTGTCGTCTTTGTCTTTGGAAAAAAGATGAGGGAGTGGTATTTTGAAACCATCAACAGACCGCATGCTTACTCGTATTAAATCGATTTATGTGTTTATTAAAGAGAAAGGGACAGTGACGACCCAGGAACTGGTGGATGAGTTCGGCATCACTCCTCGCACGATTCAAAGAGATTTGAATGTGCTGGCATACAACGACTTAGTCAAAAGCACACACAGAGGGATATGGACAACAACCGATAAGAAAGTTAAGATGTCATCTTAAAGAAAGAAACAAAACATATTTGGAAAGCGGCAGCGGACAAATGCATTGCCGCTTTTGGCATGTTACGGGCTCTTTCGGTACAGCTCCAAGAGCGCCATTTCCGCCTCCGTCAATTCACGGTACGCCCCTGGCCCGAGTTATGCGTCCAGCATCATGGGCCCGATTGACAGCCTTTTTAAATTTCCCACTTTTTCCCAACCGCTTCGAACATCCGCTTCACATGATGGCATTTTCCTTCCGTAATCGTTCGTTCGATTTCTGAAATTTCTCCTGTTATTAAAATTTTTAGTTCAGCCGATTTTTCCGTATAACCATCATCAAGGAGAACACTGTTAAGGAAAATGCCAGCATCTTCTTCGCCGGCCCTGCCTTGATAACCGCGATACGTTTTTGGGACATGCTTTTTGCGTTTTGTCAAAAACTTAGCAAGCCTCTTGCCCGATCCCCCATTTCTGTTTGTGCCCCCTGCACGATTTTCGCATAATCTGGAGTATCCCGCTTGATAGGAGTGAACCGTATGAACTGCCAAATGGATCCTGCCCTGGCGCAGATGCTCCGGGAAATCATCCGTCAGCTGGATGAACTGGACAAACGGCTGAACAGGACGAATTTGCGTATTACGCAAATCGAACATTACATCCTCTATTTACAAGAACAGGATATATTGCCACGGTAAGGAGGAGGAAAAAGTGGTCCCCCTCCGCATTTCTTTTTACCGCATGTGGAGGAGTGCCTTTACCCTTTGTACCCTGACCCCAAACAGTTTGTCGGCAAGCCTCGATTTTAAGCCGAGGTAGGCGTACACGGCGGCACCGGCCAATGCGCAGATCACAACGATTAAAAAGGCATGCCATCTTGAGGACGGGGAGATGGCAAGCGTCAATCCTTTGTAGATGACGCCCACCACCGCCAGCATAACGGCGTTAAAAATCAAAATCAGGATCGTGCGCCGGATCACCGTCCGGTACGGATAGGCGGCAAAAACTTTAATCACGATAAAGCTGATCAGGATGGACGCCATATACCCGATCGCCGTCGCATAAACCGCGCCGATAATCCCGTACATCTTAATTAACGGGATATTCAAGCTTAGTTTAAAAAGCAGCCCGACAAGGAGGCTCAAAATCGTCCAGCGCTGTTCATTAATCCCTTGCATGATTGCGGCCGTAACGGAATAGAGAGAAAACAAAATCGCGACAGGTGCATAATGCATGAGCACACTGACCGAAATGGCGTTGTCCGTATTGTAAAAAATCGCAAAAATTGGCCTGGCCAACAGCGACATCCCGAGCGCGGCCGGCACCGTAATAAATAAAAGGACCTGCAGCGTTTGGTCGACGGAACGGATCAGCATATCCCGCTGCCTTTTCGCAAATGCTTCCGTGATCATCGGGACGAGTGTCATCGAAAAAGCGGTGGCAAGCGATACCGGAATAATGACCAACTTATGTGACTGGAAGTTTAAAATCCCAAGCTGCGTTTCCCACACTTTCCCGAGATTGATCGCTTCCATCCCGCGTTTCACCGTCAGCTGGTCAATCATTTGGTAAAGAGAATTGGCGATCCCGACGAACACGAACGGCAGCGCCGAAAGAATAATTTCTTTGTACATACTGAATACCGAAACATGCATTGTTCCCCTGTCCTGTTTCAAAAGCCGATCAAGGTGCGGCTTGCGCTTGACCCAGTACCAAATCAGAATGAGGAGGCTTGCAATACCTCCGACAAAAGCAGCAAAAGTCGCCGCGCTGATCGCGGATACGATGCTTCCGTGCAGGACATGCAAGATCACATATGCGCCGATCAGCATAAACAAAATCCGGACAAACTGCTCCACCACCTGCGAAACAGCGGAAGGCCCCATCGACTGGTGGCCCTGGAAAAAGCCGCGGATCAGACTCATCACCGGAATAATGATCAGCGCAAAACTGACCGCACGGATAACTGTTGTCACATCGGCTTTTGTAAATGCTTGTGCATCCTGTTTCCCGGCCATTGCCAAATCCGTAAAATATGGCGCAAAAATATACATCACAAGGAAGCCCAAAATGCCGGTCGCAAGCATCAAATACACGCTTGTCCTGAAGAGTTTGCGGCTGACCGCATATTCTTCGAGCGCATTATACTTTGCTACATATTTTGCAACAGCAAGCGGGACGCCTGCCGTGGAAATGCTGATAAAAATATTGTAAGGGACGTATCCAAACTGGTACAGTGCCTCAGGACCCGAGCCGCCGACAATCGCATCAAATGGGATAACATAAAACACCCCGAGAATTTTCGAAATAATGGTCCCAAGCGTCAAAATAAACGTGCCCCGCAACAAATTTGAAGACATAGAATCCCTTCCCGACCGAAATGATCTTCCGGCCGCCCATATACGGACGGACCTTTTTTCACACACTATAATGTAGTGTACCGCGAACGCCTTCACTTGACAATTTTTTTATGAAGAAATTTTTCCGGCATTTTGCGGCAGTTGTTTCTGCAAATCAAGATTTGCACAGACATTCCTTATATTTTACAATAATGTGGACAAAAAAGTAAAAGAGGTTTGGACATGAAAAGCGATTATGATGTCATTGTAGTGGGCGGCGGGCCTGCGGGGTTAATGGCCGCAATTGCAGCAGGGGAAACAAAGAGCCGCACGCTTCTTGTGGATAAAGGCAATAAACTGGGCCGGAAGCTGGCCATTTCCGGCGGCGGCCGCTGCAATGTGACAAACCAACTGCCGATAGATGAAATCGTGAAAAATATCCCGGGAAACGGACGCTTTCTTTACAGCGCATTTTCCGTTTTCAATAATGAAGATATCATTGCTTTTTTTGAAAAACTCGGCGTAGCCCTCAAGGAAGAAGACCACGGACGAATGTTTCCGGTTTCGAATAAAGCCCAGTCGGTTGTCGATGCCCTATTGAAAAAGTTAAAAGAACTGCATGTTGAGATCAAGGTAAATTCCCCGGTGAAAAAAGTATTGTTTGAAAACGGTGCGGCGGTGGGCATCCTGCTTGAAAGCGGCGGGAAAATCCGGGCAAAAGCAGTGATTGTCGCATCAGGCGGCAAATCCGTTCCGCAGACCGGTTCAACAGGCGACGGCTACCCGTGGGCGAAAGAAGCCGGTCATACCATTACCGAACTGTTCCCGACTGAAGTGCCGGTCACATCGGACGAACCGTTTATCCGCGACAAGACGCTCCAGGGCCTCTCGCTCCGCAATGTCGGCGTGAGCGTACTGAATCCAAAAGGAAAACCGATCATCACCCATCAAATGGATATGCTGTTTACCCATTTTGGCGTTAGCGGGCCGGCCGTCCTCCGCTGCAGCCAGTTTGTCGTAAAAGCGATGAAAAAGTGGAAGCTTGATCATGTAGAAATGTCTATTGATGCAATGCCTGAAAAAAATGAAGAACAAATTTTTCAAGAACTTACCAAGGCGGATCCGAGGAAAGCAATCAAAAATGGACTAAAAGGGTTTTTACCGGAAAGATATTTGCTATTTTTACTTAAAAAAAAGCGGTATAGACCCGAACGCTCCCGCTTACGCCGTTTCCCGCGAGGCGCTGCGCACGCTCGCCGGGGAAAATGAAGCATTTCCGCTTCCGGGTGAACGGGACACTGCCGCTTGAAAAAGCTTTTGTAACGGGCGGCGGCGTATCCGTCAGAGAAATCGAGCCGAAGACAATGGCCTCAAAGCTCATGCCCGGGCTTTATTTTTGCGGCGAGGTGCTTGATATTTACGGTTACACAGGCGGCTACAACATTACTGCCGCGCTTGTCACGGGCCGCCTTGCCGGAATGAGTGCCGGCACCTATGCTTTACAAAAGTGAAAATTCGGGGCTGCCCAATGGTTAAGGCAGCCTCGTTTGATATGTTTTTAAAGACACATTGCCTGAAATGTTTGCTGTTCCAAAATCCCCGAAATCATTTATGGTACAGGATCATGGCTGAAAAGCAGTAAATTTGCTCATCGCCGGGTTCCATCATGGCCGCAATATTGTATTTAATGTCAATGAGCTGATCTTCATCCATTTTTTGCAAAAACTCGTTCATGCTTTCTTCAAGGTCTTTTTCATGCTCGCAGTCGAAAAGCTTTACTTGCACCATTGTGATCCCTCCTTTATCAGGATCCATTCTTTCCAATTTCAGAACATTTTAAACTGAATCTTCAATTTTTAAGACCCATTTTGAAAAAGAAAAAAATAACGGGAAACTAAGGCAGTATATAAGGAATGAGCAGAAAAGGTTCCACCCATTCAAATAATGGAACACGCCGAACAAATCGGAAATGCCTTCCAGTATCGTAGAAGCGGAAATCCAGGCCAACAGGTAAAAAATTTTAAACTGCTTTGATGAAAACCTCGGCAAAAACATTTTCAGTAAATTGATAAATATATAGCCATATAAAATGTACACCGAAAAATACATAATGATATCGAATAATTCATGCCGGTGGGAATCAAATGTGTCATAAAAATTTCCAGGGTACGTGACGCCGATGACTTCATCGGCAAAACAGGAAACAGCCGAGAAAAACAAACCGGTCGTGATACCAGCTGTGCGTGATACGGATTTTGGCAAAATCCATACGGCAAAAATGAGTGCAGCAAGGGATACAAGGACATAAATTTCATTTTGGTCAAATCGTTCAGGAAGCATTCTGGGCCGCCCCCTTTTTTCCAAAAAGCTTAAATAGCACATCCCCGGTATGGGCTGCAGCAAGCCCGAAAAAAAAGAAAACAAACAAATACCTCCAAGACCATTCCCGTGCAAACAGGACGCCGGAAAATTGCAATACCGCCAAATAGGCCGCAAATACGGGGAAGAAAGCGGCTGTTGTTCCGGATTTCAATGCAGGAAACTTTGTTCGATGCCAAAAATGTAAATAAAGGAGAAACAAGAACGGGAACTGAAACAGGATGAGCTGTCTTGAAATAAAAATGATCGGTATATGGCGGTCATGGATCCAGCGCAGATTAAGTTCCATTATCCTCAGGATATTGACCGTCCAGCAGTAAAGCCATAAGTAAAGCCCCATTGTTTTCAGTTTTTCTTTTTTGGCCGTACGACAACAAAATAAGAACAGAACAACCCCTGCAAAAACTGGGAATAAAATGACCATTTGCCCGTTCCCCTTTTTTATGAAATAAATGTTAAGCATAGTTTGCCGTTTCCTATGAAAAATTATGAATCTGCCTTCATATAAAAAACAGGCCTTGCAGCCCAATCGATGCAAAGGCCTGTTTTTTAAAGCGGTTAGTTCGCCACAATATTCACCAGTTTGCCTGGAACGACAATCACTTTGCGGACGATTTTCCCTTCTGTAAATTCTTTTACTTTTTCATCCGCCAACGCGAGTTTTTCCATCTCTTCACGGCCCATATTGCGATCAATCATCACTTTGTTGCGCACTTTGCCGTTCACTTGCAGGACGATTTCAACTTCATTGTCAACGAGTTTTGACGCATCAAACGTTGGCCATGCTTCGTACGTAATCGTGCCCTTGTGCCCAAGTTTTTCCCAAAGTTCTTCAGCAATATGCGGGCAAAACGGCGAGAGCATTTTCACAAAGCCTTCCGCATAAGCTTTCGGCAAAATATCTGTTTTATACGATTCGTTGATGAACACCATCAATTGCGAAATGGCCGTATTGAAATGGAGAGCATCGATATCTTCCGACACTTTTTTCACAGTCATATGGTACGTTTTTTCAAGCGCCGGGTTCGCTTTGTCCTGGATTTTTGCCGCGAGGCTGCCATCTTCGTCAACAAATAGTCGCCAAATCCGGTCAAGGAAGCGCCGCGATCCATCAAGGCCGTTTGTTGACCAGGCGATAGAGGCATCAAGCGGCCCCATAAACATTTCATACAAACGCAACGTATCGGCCCCGTGCGATTCGACAATGTCATCCGGATTTACGACGTTCCCCCTCGATTTGCTCATCTTTTCATTGTTTTCGCCGAGGATCATGCCTTGGTTGAACAGTTTTTGGAACGGTTCTTTCGTCGGCACAACGCCGATATCGTATAAAAACTTATGCCAGAAACGGGCGTACAATAAGTGGAGGACCGCATGCTCGGCACCGCCGATGTAAATGTCAACCGGCAGCCATTTTTTCAGTTTTTCCGGATCTGCCAGCGTTTCTTTATTATGCGGGTCGATGAAACGGAGGAAGTACCAGCAGCTTCCCGCCCATTGCGGCATTGTGTTTGTTTCGCGGCGACCTTTTTTGCCTGTTTGAGGATCCACCACATTGACCCAGTCTTCGATATTGGCAAGCGGCGATTCGCCTGTGCCGCTTGGCTTGATTTCGGTCGTTTTCGGCAGCATGAGCGGCAGTTCTTCTTCCGGCACAGCGGTGGTCGTGCCGTCTTCCCAATGGATGATCGGGATCGGTTCGCCCCAGTAGCGCTGGCGGCTGAACAACCAATCACGCAGGCGGTATGTCACTTTTTTCTGCCCGATGCCTTTTTCTTCTAGCCATTCGATCATGCGTGAGATTGCCGTTTGTTTGTCAAGCCCGTTCAAAAATCCGGAATTAATATGCTCGCCGTCACCGGTATAGGCTTCTTTTTCAATATTGCCGCCGGCTACAACTTCTTTGATCGGCAAATTAAATTTGCGCGCAAATTCGTAGTCGCGTTCATCATGGGCCGGCACCGCCATGATCGCGCCTGTCCCGTAGCTCATCAAGACATAATCGGCAATCCAGATCGGCATTTTTTCGCCGTTGACCGGATTGACCGCATAAGCGCCAGTGAACACGCCGGTTTTTTCTTTTGCGAGATCCGTCCGTTCAAGGTCGCTCTTCGATTGGATCTGTTCCAAGTAAGCCGCGATCGCATCTGCCTGTTCCGGCGTTTTGATTTTATCAACCAAAGGATGCTCCGGCGCCAGTACCGCATAAGTCGCGCCGAACAGCGTATCCGGGCGGGTCGTGAAGACGGTGAAGGTTTCATCGGTGCCGTCGATGTTGAATATCACTTCCGCCCCTTCCGAACGGCCGATCCAATTGCGCTGCATGTCTTTAATGCTTTCCGGCCAATCGAGCTCTTCCAAATCTTCAAGCAGCCGGTCCGCATAAGCGGTGATTTTCAGCATCCATTGGCGCATCGGCTTGCGGATTACCGGATACCCGCCGCGTTCACTCTTGCCGTCGATCACTTCTTCGTTGGCAAGTACGGTCCCGAGCGCCGGGCACCAGTTGACAGGCACTTCATCCACATATGCAAGCCCCCGTTTCCATAACTGCAGGAAAACCCACTGCGTCCACTTGTAATACTCCGGATCCGTTGTGTTAATTTCCCTGTCCCAATCGTAGGAGAAACCGAGCGACTTGATCTGACGGCGGAACGTGTTAATATTTTTTTCCGTGAAAACGGCCGGGTCGTTTCCCGTATCAAGCGCGTATTGCTCAGCCGGAAGCCCGAACGCATCCCAGCCCATTGGATGCAGCACATTGTACCCCTGCATCCGTTTTGTGCGCGCCAAAATATCGGTTGCCGTATAACCTTCCGGATGCCCGACGTGCAGGCCGGCGCCTGAAGGATACGGAAACATATCGAGCGCATAAAATTTCGGTTTATTTGAATCTTCGTCCGTACGGAAAGTTTTATGCTCTTCCCAGTACTTCTGCCATTTCTTTTCGATTTTCCGGTGATCAAAACTCATCTGAAACTCCTCCTTCTGTATGTATCCCGATTGACAATAAAAGCAATGCAAAAACCCCCCCATCCCAAGGAATTGGGACGAGAGGGCCACTCCCGCGGTACCACCCAGATTAGTGCAAGCACTCACTTCATTATCCTTAACGCGGAAAACGGCAAATACTAATGAATCCGTTCATATTTGCAACTCAAAGGCGAGTTCATGGGGGTTTCTGATTGGCTTGCACCCTCCGCCAATTCTCTTGTTTTCAGTCCCGCCATTACTGCTCCTTGTCAACGTTCTTCCATATTTATTCATTTTATTTACTATTGTACAGAAATTTATACATCGTTTCAACAAGATTTTCTTAATGGCACCGATTGCTCCGCTTTTTTTGACTTTAACGGGAGGTTATAGGCCGCGGTAAGCATGAGCGCCACCGCATACAGGACAATTAACACAGCAAAAAGCACGTTCATGCCGTACAAATCGGCAAGCAATCCGCCAATGACCGGCCCGATCATGCGCCCGGCCGTTGCCACGCTGTTGACAATCCCTTGGTAAAATCCTTCCCGCCCTTTAGGAGCCAGCTCGCCTGCAACTGCCGGAACCGACGGCCAGACGAGCATCTCCCCTAAAGTGAGGATAGCCATCGCGGCAACAAAGCCCTGAAACTGTTCCGCGATGCTTGCAACTCCGAATGAAACCATGAAAATGGCAATCCCCGCCATGATTTGCGCTTTTACATTGGACAGCCATTTTGTCGTAACCGGAATAAGGAAAGGCTGCCCGAGCACAATGATTGACCCGTTCAACGTCCAGAGCAAACTGTACTCATGAAGTGAAATATGAAGTTTCTGCGTATAAGCTGAAATCGTCGCCTGCCACTGTACATATGCGATCCAGCAAAGCAGGTATGATGTACATAATATGATCAGCGCCAGAAGTTGTGAACGGGTACCACTTGAAATGCCGGTACGTCCCTGATTCTTTCGCGCCAATTGTTCTTTAGACATTTTATTATAGCCGAACGCCGCAATCAGCCCAAAAACAATAAACATCAGCAAGTTGGCCGGAAAAATGTAATCAAATGAATAAGAGGCAATCGCGCCCCCGAGTGCCGAACCGACCGCAACGCCGATGTTTTGCGCAACATAGATGGCGTTATATGCCTTGCGCCCACCGTTCTTCCACACCGATCCCGCCATGGCGAACATCGCCGGCCCGATGATTCCGGAACCGAGGCCGATTAACGACAAAAAAATAACATACTGCGGCCAGCCGTGCCAAAAGGTAAGCCCGGTTAAGGCGGCTACGGTGATCACAATGCCGATCATCGTTGCGCGGTATCCGCCGATATGATCGTATAAAGTTCCCCCCGCAAGACTGCCGATCACGCTCGCCAATGAATTGAGCATTAATACAACCCCTGCGACGGATAATGTTTTTCCAAGATGATCATGGATGTAGATGGAATTTAACGGCCATAAAAAAGAAGAGCCGGTAATATTGATTGCCATCCCGATCACAAGGAGCCAAAAGGACTTTGGCATGGCCATGCTCCCTTTCGTTTCTTCAATATTAATCTTCCAAACAGCATTTTATGTGTTTTTTTGTATTGGGGCAAGAAAGATTTGCTCTGAGACTGAAAGAAGTAATATTCCGCAAACTTAGTTGGCTCAGCATCTATACCATCAGAGGTATTTTTAAACCATCCGCTGATATTTTTGCCGGTTCCGCTGATATTTCAAGTTTTACGCTGATTTCTTCTCCATTTCCGCTGATATTTTTCAAAACTTTAGTCTGCTGCAGGTCCAATACCCCTTGAAAAGCGGGATGAACTGCTTTTCATCCCGCTTTTCTCCATTAATTCGGATTTTCGTTATGCTGTTTCGATTTTACCGGCTGGCTCTTTTTGCTGTTTTTCTTTTTCAGTTCCTTCACCGGGTCGTAATCTAGGACGGCTTCGATGTCCTGATTGTTCACGCCGTTTTTCGTTTTCTGCTCCGGATTTTGCTGTTTTGAACGTTTCCTTGGCATACCGTTACCCCCGTGCTTACATAATCGGTTCGTGTTCCTGTAAAATGATCTGGTTCTGCAACTGCTGGATTTGCAGGCGCATGCGGTGGAGGCGCTCACGCTGCTGGGAGTTGGCGCTGATCGCTAGTTTGCAAAGCTCGTTATAGGCATCTTCCAGTTCTTTCAAAGGCGCGGAAAAATCATAATAGCCATAGTTTTCTTCACGGATGCCTTCCATATACTGCTCGCGCGCCGAATGTATGGCATTTTCGCAGCGGCTGATGCAATTTTCGACTGCTTCCCGTGTAGCCATCACCAATTCCCCCTTTTTCTTTGAAGCATGCATGCTCCATTTGTATTGTGCCCAGCCGCACGCCCGCCATTCCTTTTAACAAACGATCTTTCATGGTAAAATGCTTAAGGAACCGCACGAAAGAGGCGAAAAAAGGAGGCCGTTTAAAATGGCGGAATCAAATCCATTTCAATATTCAAATGACAATAAACGTTACCATACATGGAATTACCATCTAAGAAAACATTTCGGCCATAAAGTGTTTAAAATTGCACTTGACGGCGGGTTTGATTGCCCAAACCGGGACGGCACTGTGGCATACGGCGGCTGTACGTTTTGCAGCGCAGCAGGGTCAGGTGATTTTGCCGGCGACCGCACGGATGACTTGGAAACGCAATTTCAAAAAGTGAAAGCACAAATGCACCATAAATGGAAAGGAGGAAAATATATGGCGTATTTCCAAGCCTTTACCAATACACATGCGCCGGTAGATGTGCTGCGTGAAAAATACGAAACGGTGCTCAAACAGGACGGGGTTGTCGGGCTGTCCATCGCCACCCGGCCGGACTGCCTGCCGGATGATGTCGTAGAATATTTGGCGGAGCTGAATGAACGGACATACCTCTGGGTGGAGCTCGGCCTGCAGACGGTCCATGAGCGCACGGCGCAGCTCATAAACCGCGCCCATGATTTTCAGTGCTATGTAGAAGGCGTGGACAAACTCCGGAAAAAAGGCATCCGTATCTGCACCCATATTATAAACGGCCTGCCAATGGAAGATTACGATATGATGATGGAAACGGCGCGCGAAGTGGCGAAGCTCGATGTGCAGGGCATCAAAATCCACCTGCTCCATTTGTTAAAAGGAACGCCGATGGTAAAGCAATATGAAAAAGGGATGCTGAAATTCCTCTCGTTTGAAGACTATGTAAAACTCGTGTGCGACCAGCTTGAAATTTTGCCGCCGGAAATGGTGATCCACCGCATTACCGGCGACGGCCCGATCCACCTGATGATCGGCCCAATGTGGAGCGTGAACAAATGGGAAGTTTTAAATGCGATTGATGCAGAATTAAAAAGAAGAGACAGCTGGCAGGGGAAATTTTACAAAAATACTTTGGAGGCATCGGCAAAATGAACATGCTTCCTGTTATTCCGTTCGCCCATTCCCTGATGGAAATAGCAGTCAAAAAAGGCGGATTTGCGATTGACGCGACCGCCGGGAACGGGCATGACACCGTGTTTTTGGCAAAACTTGTCGGGGACAGCGGTAAAGTGTTCGCCTTTGATATCCAGCCGGAAGCGGTCATCCGGACAAAAGAACGCCTGCAAAAAGAAAGGCTGGACACGCGCGTGGAGCTGTTCCGAACCGGCCACGAGCATGCGGGCGAATGCATCCCGGCTGGATATCACGGGAAAATCAGCGGGGCGATTTTTAATCTCGGCTACCTGCCAAACAGCGATAAATCGGTAATTACCCGGCCGGAAACAACGATTGCCGCAGTAGAGCAAATTTTTGCCATGCTTGAAACCGGCGGGGTCATCGCCATTGTCGTTTACCACGGCCATGAAGGCGGTGCTTTTGAACGCGACCGGCTCCTTGAGTATGTGAAAAAACTTGACCAAAAACAGGCGCATGTGCTGCAATACGGTTTTATCAACCAGGAAAACCATCCGCCTTTTCTGATTGCAATTGAAAAAAGGTAAGATTACAGCATTTCTTTTGCGATCAGTTCAAAAGACCGCAGCTTGTCTTCAAACCGGTACATATTGGAAACGAGCATGATTTCATCCGTCCCGTAAACATCGGCGAGCCTGAGCAGCGTATCTTTCACCTTTTTCGGCGAGCCGATCACCATATTCTTGCGGTTTTCCTCGATATGGGCCCGCTCGAAACGGCTGTACGGATAGGCGAACGCTTTTTCCGGGCTCGGGAGACCGTCTGACGGTATCCCCTGTTCAAGCAAAATCCTCGCCAGTTCCATGCTCGCATTCAGCCGCTGTGCTTCCTCATCCGTTTCGGCACAGCAAACAAAAACAGCCGCTATGTTTTTTGGCTCCTTTAAATAGGGGGACGGCTTGAACTGTTTGAGATAGGTGCGCATTGCCTCCGGGCCGCCTTCCCCGTTGATAAATTGGGCATACGCATACGGCAGCCCTTTTTCTGCGGCAAGTGCGGCGCTTTTCTGGCTTGACCCGAGCAACCACACTTCCGGGTTTGTGTTCGTTACGGGCGTCGCCTTTAACCCATACAGTTTATCTTCCGGATCAATCGCATCGTGCAAATACATCTGCAGCTCATCGATTTGCGCCGGGAACCGGTCAATGTTTCTCCTTTCCCCGTTATGCAGGGCATACGTCGCACGCGGCATGCCCCCGGGCGCCCTGCCGACCCCAAGATCGATTCGCCCCGGCGCGAGGCCTGACAGCACCCGGAAATTTTCCGCAACTTTAAATGCGCTGTAATGCGTCAGCATCACCCCTCCCGAACCGATGCGGATCCGGGATGTTTTCGCAGCAATATAGGAAATCAAAACTTCCGGCGATGAACCGGCAAGCGCCGCGGAATCATGGTGTTCGGAAACCCAAAAGCGGCGGTATCCCCATTTTTCCGCATGTTTTGCCAATTCCACCGTATTTTGCAGCGCTTCTTCCGCCGCCATTCCTTCCGAAACCGGAGACTGGTCCAAAATGCTCAAACTTAATTCCGCCAATTTTCATCTCTCCTATTTCACAAGTATTTTTGCAAGCCCGGCCGGAATCATGTTTTTAATTGCCCGGTACATTTTTCCATTGAAATAAAAAAATAAACTGATGGAACCCGCAGATCTGATCATTTTCCGCGACAATTTCCGGACGCTCCGCTGTTTCCTTACTTTATCATCGGATAAATATACGGCTAGCAGCCCTCGGTTAATCAGTTTATGGAATTTTTCATTCGGAAGTTGCCCTGTATGTTTGTCCGCTTCCCGTAAAAAATGCTTCAGCCGTCGGAAAAGCTGTTCTTCATTCGGGTAATAAAAGCAAAAATTCAAATCTCCGCCTTTCTTGTCTTCATCCTGATCAATAAAATAGTCAAGCAAAATATGCAGCCCCTGTATATAAGGAAAGTAGCCGTCACGGATAATTTTTGCATATTCGGGGCGGAAATCATCCCGGAGCGCATAAGAGACGAGGCAGAAAATCCCGAGGGTCGAACCGGAACAAGCCGAAAACTCATACCATCCCATATCCGGAAAATCGGCTTTAAATTGTGCGAACCAATTCTCAAGCCGCGGCACCCGCTCTTCAACCCGCACATGTTTATGTACCTGCAAATCCGAATAATAACGGCACAGTTCGAGCAAATAAGGTTTGATCGCTTCGTAATGGGGGATTGCTTTTAAAACGGATTGGCAAGTCGTCACGAGCTCGTGCAGATAACCACCGTCGTTTTGGTCTTCGCGGAGCCGATAATAATTTTTTAAATTTGCCCCAACCGTCAGCGCATCGCACATTGATTCATGCAATGCCCGGAAATCATCCGGATCGAGCGATGTGCTGCGGTCACACAAATTATCCAAATAATCGCTGATCGTTTGGTAGGCGACAATAAACTGAAAAGCCTGTGCACGTTCTTCCATTGCCAAAAGCCCCAGGATCGACCCGCCCTCACAATGGAACGTTTTATATTTGATGCTTGCAAGCGCCTGCGCCTTTAATTCTTCATTTGGAATTTGCCGTGCCCTTTCCCGCCAGTAGCGCAATTCGCGGTGGACAGCCGGCATCACCCTGCGGTAAACTTGGGCCATTAACGATATAGGGCAGGATGGGATTGTCATCAGCGGTTCACCTCAATCAATGATATAGCCTAAAGCGCGGAGCCGGTTTTCCACGAAGTTTTTCGCATAAAGAAAAACATCTTCCCTTTCCGGTTCATTAAAAATTTCATGATAGCATTTCGGCCATTCTTTGTATAATTTTTCCGACAGCGTTGTTTGGTTAAACCAATCCAAAACCGCTACCTTGTCCACGATTTTATCATTGCCGCCCTGCATCACGAGAAACGGCACATCCGGCAGCCGGATCACATCGGCATGAGCCAGACGCATCGCCGCAATCAGCTCGCGGTACCAGCGGACGGAAACTTTCGTTAACATCAATGAATCATTTGCCGTCTTCATCTGAATTTCCTGGTTCCGCGTCGCCATCTGTACAGTCAGCGGGCTATTAAAGCGTATGGTTGGCGCAATTTGGTTTAATCCGATCGAAAGCAGGCCAAGCAGCTTTGAAGGATAAGTGACAAGCCCGAGGCACGGTGCGGAAAGGATAGCGCCTGCGATTTTCAAGCGCTCCCTTTCAAGCAGCCGGATCACCGCAAGCCCGCCCATGCTGTGGCCGAGGAGAAAAATCGGCAATTCAAATTGGTAAGCCGCCGTCACCCAGTCTTTAATCTCGGTTGTATATTCGTCAAAGGATTCGATATGCCCTCTTTGTGCCCTTGATGTCATGCCATGACCGGGAAGATCGCCCATCACCACATGAAAGCCGCTCGATCTCCACATCTCGATCAGCCAGCTGTAGCGGCGGTGGTGCTCCATCGCGCCATGGACCATGACGATGACTGCTTTCGGATTTTCATCTGCTTCCCATTTCCACATTTTATTGCCTCCTTCAAAACTGCGATACGATCGCCTTCCTTTATTTTACCCATAATCCTCCCATTCTGAAAAACATATGCCGTTTCCATTCCAATTTATTCATAATTTGTTTACAATTCTTTATAAGGCAAACTAGCGAAAAAAACAAAGCAGATATTGCAGGAACCAACAGAAAAAAGCCTGTTGAAATCAGTTCTTTGAACAAGGAGTGGATTTGATGATTTACCCTTTTCACGGCAAAACGCCTGTCATTTCGCCAACTGCTTATATTGCTGACTATGTGACGATTACGGGGGATGTTGAAATCGGCGATGAATCCAGCATCTGGTTCAACACCGTAATCCGCGGCGATGTCGCCCCAACGAGAATCGGCCGGAGAGTGAATGTCCAGGATAACTGCGTCCTGCACCAAAGCCCTAACACCCCGCTCATTTTGGAAGATGAAGTGACAGTCGGGCACCAGGCCATTTTACATAGCTGCCACATCCATCCGAAAGCCCTGATCGGCATGGGATCCATTATCCTGGACGGCGCCGAAATCGGGGAAGGTGCGTTTATCGGCGCAGGCAGCCTTGTGCCGCAGGGGAAAAAGATCCCGCCCCGTACGCTGGCATTTGGACGCCCCGCCAAAGTGATCCGCGAACTGACAGAAGAAGATATACAGGACATGCGCCGGATTGTCCACGAATATGCGGAAAAAGCGCAATACTACAAAGGGTCTGTTCCCGTTTCCGAAAGCTGATTCCGGAAGCGGGGCAGACCCCCCTATTTGTTCCTGCAATTTTTTCCGCTTTCCCGCAGCGGTTAACGTGTCGTGCGGTTTCTTGCCTAGCGCCTTCTGTATAGTGAAGCTCCGGCAAGCTGGCCGCGGGCTTGTTTTTGAAAATCATATTTGTCTTCCACGTATACAGCATGCCATACTATGAAAATCAGGACGGTCCAGATTTTCCGGCTGTAGTCAAGTTTGCCCGCGCAATGGTCTTCCAACAGTTTTAAGACATATTGTTTATTGATGATATCATCGGTCGGGCTTTCTTTTATCGTCTGTACCGCCCAGTCATGCATTTCCTCTTTCAGCCAGTGGCGGATCGGAACCGGGAACCCAAGTTTTTTCCGGTTCAACACATGGTCCGGCACAATGCCTTCTGCCGCTTTTCTTAAAATATACTTCGTCGTGTTATGGGACGTTTTTAAACTCGACGGAATTTGCGAGGCCACCCGGAACACTTCCTTATCCAAAAACGGCACGCGCAGTTCAAGCGAATGGGCCATTGTCATCCGGTCTGCTTTCAGCAAAATATCGCCGCGCATCCACGTATGGATATCGATATACTGCATGCGGTCAACCGGGTCATAACCCTTCGTCTCATTGTACAGCGGCCTTGTAATATCGCGGTAATCGAGATCGCTGCGGTAAGTCCTGAGCAAGTCCCTTTTTTCTTCTTCCGTATACATTTTCGCATTTCCGATATAACGGTCTTCCATCGGCGTCACGCCGCGCTCGATAAAACTTTTCCCTTTAATCCCTTCAGGCAGCACTTTTGCCAAAGCTTTCAAAAGCGATTTTCCGGCAACAGGAATTTTATCGAAAACTTCAAGAGACTGCGGTTCGCGGTAAATATTGTAGCCGCCGAACAATTCGTCTGCGCCTTCCCCGGACAAGACAACCGTGACATGCTTCCTGGCTTCGCGCGCCACGAAATACAGCGGCACACAGGCAGGATCGGCAAGCGGGTCATCCATATGCCAAATAATTTTCGGCAGTTCTTTCATATATTCCTGTGGCGTGATCACATAACTGATATTTTCGACACCAAGTTTTTCCGCCGTCTCTTTGGCGACGTCAATTTCGCTGTAGCCTTCGCGTTCAAAGCCGACAGAAAAAGTTTTAATCGCCGGGTGGAATTGTTTCGCTATCGATGCGGTGATCGAAGAGTCGATCCCGCCGGAAAGGAAAGCCCCAACCGGCACGTCGCTGCGCATATGGACTTTGACGGAATCAACGAGCACATCGCGCACTTCTTTAATAAATTCGTCTTCGCTTTTTTGCACCGGATGGAACGATGCTTTAAAATACCGCTTAATTTCCATCGGTTTACCGATTTTCTTGATAAAATAATGGCCCGGTTCCAATTTTTGAACGCCTTTTGTCATGCTGTAAGGTTCCGGGACAAATTGATACGTTAAATAATGCTGGACTGCATCGTAATTAAGTTCCGGATTTTCCATCGCGAGCAAAATGCTTTTCTTCTCGGAGCCGAAATACATTTCTTCCCCGCTCTGGTAATAGAAAAACGGTTTGATGCCGAACGGGTCACGTGCCCCGCACAACGTCTGTTCCTGCTTGTCCCAAATCACAAAGGCGAACATACCGCGCAGTTTTCCAACTGCTTTTTCGCCAAGATGGCTGTACAGTGCGAGGATCACTTCCGTATCGGAATTTGTTTCGAACGTAAGCCCTTCTTTTAGCAATGCCTCACGCAATTCGACATAGTTATAAATTTCGCCGTTAAAAATGATCCAATACCGTTCGTTTTCATATGTTAAAGGCTGGTGCCCCGCGGCAAGGTCAATAATGCTTAGACGGCGGAATCCGAACTGGATATGTTCGTCTTCGTAGTAGCCTTCATCATCAGGACCGCGATGCACAATCATATTGTTCATGCTTTTAAACAGTTGCCTGTCTTCATCTGATAATGCAATTGGATGGTCATGGACGCAGCCAATAAATCCGCACATGAGGAAAGTCACCTACTTTGATAGTTTCGATACATTTTATTTTAAAATTTTTTCGTGAAAAAACAAATGAAGGAAGAAACCTTCTGACAAACCATTTTTATGGCAGCCCTTTTCCGGCGCCATTTTCAACACATGTAATATATATTAGCATTTTTTCCGGCATTTTTGCAGGAAAAAATACGATTTGTTAAAAAAGAAACAAACTGCATGGGAGGAACGTACCGGCCCGGGCCGTGTTGATGCATTCCGAGACTCCCCGATTTGGATCAGGTTCTCCCCGTTGCACCGGTTTTTCCCCTGTTTTGCCAATCTTTCTCCCCAAAGTGCCGCGCTTACTCGTCTGGCGGTTCTCCCCATTTCGAACCGGATTCTCCCCGGTTCACCTATTGGTTTTTCTTTACATTTTTCTAATTATTCTCTCCAATGCAGAACTTTTTGTCCAGCTCTTTCAAACATAAGAAAAGAGCGGCTGCCAAAATCAGGCCCCGCTCCTTATCTACATTAATTTTCCTTATAATTGTGCACAAACACACTCAACGCTTCGGCTTTATCCGTTTTTTCCCACGGCACGTTTAAATCGTTGCGGCCGAAATGCCCATACGCAGCGGTCTGCCGGTAAATAGGGCGGCGCAGGTCAAGCATTTTGATAATGCCGGCCGGTCGCAGGTCAAAGTTGGCTTGTACGGCTTTAATCAACACTTCCTCAGAAACTTTTCCGGTACCGAACGTATCAATGGAGATGGATACAGGTTTCGCCACCCCTATCGCATACGCAAGCTGCACTTCACATTTTTCCGCCAGCCCGGCCGCCACAATATTTTTCGCGACATAGCGGGCTGCATAGGTAGCGGAACGGTCCACTTTCGTCGGGTCTTTTCCGGAGAATGCGCCGCCGCCGTGGCGGGCATAGCCGCCGTACGTGTCTACAATAATTTTGCGGCCGGTCAAACCGGCATCCCCCTGCGGTCCGCCGATCACAAAACGGCCGGTCGGGTTAATGAAATATTTCGTGTCCGCATCAAGGAGATGGGCAGGCACGACCGGTTCGATGACATGCTTTTTCATATCTGCCTGAATCTGCTCAAGGCTGACGTCCGGATTGTGCTGTGTGGAGATGACAATTGTATCGATGCGGACAGGTTTATTGTTTTCATCATATTCAACGGTCACCTGCGTTTTCGCATCCGGGCGCAGATACGGAAGTACTTCCTTTTTACGGAGTTCGGCAAGGCGGCGCGCCAGCTTATGGGCGAGCGAGATCGGCAGCGGCATCAGTTCTTCCGTCTCATTGCAGGCAAAACCGAACATTAAGCCCTGGTCGCCTGCCCCGATCGCTTCAATTTCTTCATCGCTCATCTGGCCTTCGCGCGCTTCCAGTGCCTGGTTGACACCCCGCGCGATATCCTCGGACTGTTCGTCAATCGAAGTCAGCACCGCGCACGTTTCGGCATCAAATCCAAATTTCGCGCGTGTATAACCGATTTCTTTAATCGTTTGCCGCACCACTTTTGGAATGTCCACATATGTATTCGTGGAAATTTCCCCCGTAACAAGCACAAGGCCGGTTGTAACTGAAGTTTCGCAGGCGACGCGGGCATTCGGGTCTTTTGCCAGAATTGCATCCAAAATTGCATCGGAAATCTGGTCGCAAATTTTATCAGGATGGCCTTCCGTGACCGATTCCGATGTGAACAAATGCCGTCTTTTTGACATTCACTTTTCCTCCTTAAATGGGTTGCTGTTTTTATCCTCTTTAACGGTACTCATTACCCTTATTATGTCAGGCTCAAAATTAAATATCAAATTCCAAGTATACCTATAGGAAATAAAGCGGCCAATAATAAAAACCTTTCCGACCAATGGGAGAGTGGAAAGGTTTTGACTATTGCTTATCGCGCCTTTCACTCTTATCGTTCAAGGAATCCTTTCCTTGCTGCAGGTTAGCACCTTTGCCTGGAAGTTAAAGCGGCGGCTGCGTTGCGAGCGCATCGCCTGTTCCAGCGGCGGGTTGCTGGGTTTCATTGGGCCCGTCCCTCCACCAGCTCGGGATAAGAGTATCCGTTCAAAGTAAAATCATACGCAATTTACCGGCCAGTGTCAATGTTTTTTCATTGTCTGCGGGAAGTTTCCACGATCAAAAAGCCTGTTTCCCTTTCTTTCCTATTTCATCACATATTTCAATCACAAGTATGTGACAATCAAATAAATATGTTATACTAATATCGTTTACAAGATAGAATAAGATTTTCAAAGGGGCGGTTTATCGAAATGGATCTTATTGGCACTTCTGATGATTTAAAACTTTTGCTTTCGGGGAAAAATGTACGCACTCAGCTTTCCGTACCACAATTAATGGAAAAAATATTAGTAAGGAAAGAAGCGGTGCTGACCTCTACCGGGGCCGTTTCCGCTGTAACGGGAAAATATACGGGAAGATCGCCGAAAGACAAATTTATCGTTGTCGACTCCGAATCAAAAAGCCGCATCGACTGGGGAAATGCCAACCAGCCGATCTCTGTCGGAGTGTTCAACAAGCTTTACAAAAAAATGGTGCAGTATTTAAAAAGCAGAAACGAGATTTTTCTGTTTAAAGGATTTGCAGGTGCCGATCCTTCCAGCCGCCTTCCGATCCAGGTCGTGAACGAGTTCGCCTGGCATAATTTATTTGCGCACCAATTGTTTATCCGGCCGGACGCGAAGGAACTGCAGGAACACGAGGCGCAATTCACCATTTTGTCCGCGCCGCTGTTCAAAGCTGACCCGGCTACAGACGGTACGCATTCCGAAGTCTTTATCATCATTTCGCTTGAACGGCGCATCATTTTAATCGGCGGAACGGAATATGCCGGTGAAATGAAAAAAAGCATCTTTTCTATTATGAATTATTTGCTGCCGCAAAAAGGCATCCTTTCCATGCACTGTTCCGCAAATACCGGTAAAAATGGCGATACGGCGCTGTTTTTCGGTTTGTCCGGAACCGGGAAAACGACTTTGTCAGCAGACCCGGACCGCGCGCTTGTGGGCGATGATGAACACGGCTGGTCGGACAGCGGCATATTTAACATCGAAGGCGGCTGCTATGCAAAATGCATCGGGTTGACGGAAGAAAAAGAACCGCAAATTTACCGGGCGATCCAATTCGGAACCGTCCTTGAAAATGTTGTCGTCGATCCGGAATCCCGCAGTCCGCAGTTTGAGAATAATACGCTTACCGAAAACACAAGGGCCGCTTATCCGATTGAAAACATCGGAAACATTGCCCGCTCCGGCATGGCCGGCCATCCGGGCACAATTATCTTCCTGACGGCCGATGCATCCGGTGTCCTGCCGCCGATCAGCAGGCTGACAAAGGAACAGGCGATGTACCATTTCTTAAGCGGCTATACATCGAAACTGGCTGGCACCGAACGCGGCGTCACCAGCCCGGAAGCCGTTTTCTCTACCTGTTTCGGCGCGCCGTTTTTGCCGCTTGAACCGGCTGTATACGCGAAAATGCTTGGAGAAAAAATTGAAAAGCACCATGTCCAAGTATTCCTCGTCAATACCGGCTGGACTGGCGGACCGTACGGCACCGGGGCGCGCATAAAATTAAGCTACACAAGGGCAATGGTCCGGGCCGCAATCGGTGGAAAACTGAAAGATGCACCAACGCAGCAGGATGACATTTTCGGTTTGCACATCCCGCTCCATATCGACGGTGTGCCGGATCACGTCCTGTTTCCGGCAGAAACTTGGGAAGACAAACAGGCTTACCGCCAAAAAGCGCTTGAGCTTGCTGCACGCTTCAAGGAGAACTTCTGGAAATTCGCGTCCATACCGGGCGAGATCGAAAAACTCGGCGGTCCACTCGTTTAAACCGGCGGGAGCCGCGAGAAAGGCGCCTCAGTAATCCGGCTATCCTTACGCATCCAAATAACGGACTTTAAAACCACATACTTGCCTGGACGGCGTTGATCCCTTCCTGAACGGCCCATTGGTGGTGGCCGCCGCTCATTTTTGCGGCAGCCTCGTGAAGATTTAGCCATTCCAGTTTTTGGCTTCCTTCACTGGGCTGTTCGATTTTTCCTAAATAAAACAGCCCTTCGTCTATCGTATGTTGCCTTGTGAATTGTGCAGCTTTTCCTAAAAAACTCCCGACTTCCAATTCCGCCCCGACCGTACGCTTGAGGCAGGCAATATCCGATTCCCCCTGCCCGATTTTACCTCCCGGCAGCACATAACCATTATATTTCAGAACCGCCCCGACCCTTTCTTTTTTTGCATCAAAAATAACGGCATAGGCGCCGCAGTCTTTCATATAGGTCCCTTTCGTTTCCATTACAGGCCACTCCTTTCCTGCTTTACAAAATAGTATTTGCTTTCGTGCCTCTTTCATTCAAAAAACATGCGCCGCAGTTCGAAACGCGGCGCATGTTTTAATTCGGCGTATTCAAAGAAACGAGTTCATAGCGGATGATGGTCGTATTTCGTTCCCATTCCATTTTCCGGATTACGGCACTTCCGCTTGGTTCGCTTTCCTTCTTTTTCCGGACTTCAATTGGCATATCAAGCGGATAAAGGCAGTAACCCGGTTTTTTCAGCACAAATAAATTTTGTTCAATCCGTTCTTCTTCCCCGTTTGTAATGAGGACCGTATCCAGTCCCATCAACATTCCCATTCGGCTCACCTCCGTTAGTATTTTCATTTTATCATGGCAATGCCCGTCTTTTCATCCACACGCATAAATCATGCACAATCCGGCGGTTCACAACAGGCGGAAAATGATGGGCAAACTGCGGGAAATACCATGTTTCCACCCGCTTATCCAAAGCCTCAAGCCCGCGTTCAAGGCGCCGCGCATGTTCCACTGAAACATTCCGATCTTGCTCTCCGTGGATAATAAGCACCGGGCATTGAATTTGATTAAGCGCATACAGAGGCGTCCGTTCCCGGTAACGGTCCGGGTATTTTTTCGGCGTGCCCCCGATGACGCGCTTCATCATTCTTCTTAAATCGACGCGTTCCCTATACGTTAGCGCAACATCCGAAACGCCACCCCAGGTGACAAGCGATGCGGCTGTCCTTGCTTCTGCGGTACTGAGTGCCATAATGCCGCCGCGGGAAAAACCGAACACATGCACTTTTCCGGAAACCCGATCGTGTTCCATCAGCAGGTCAAAACCAAAGTACGCATCGTGTCGGTCGCATCCGCCGAAATCTTCATCCCCCTCCCCGCCCCAATTGCCGCGGTAAAAAGGAGCAAAAACGATAAATCCTTCCAACGCAAACTGGCCGATGCGCGCCGGCCGCACCATCCCGACGCTCTTGATGCCACCGCGCAAATACAAAAACCCATCATATGTAAGCCCATCATCCGGTTCCGCCAGCATCCCTTTCACTTTCAAGCCGTCCGACAAATACGTGACAAGATACATGCGCACCCGCGGACTCGGGGAAGGAAAAAGCTGCTTGTCGACAATCAAACCCATGCCGCATCACCTTTTCAGTTTTTCATTGATTTGCCTTGCTCCAAACAATGCCCCTTAGTTCTCTTACCGGTTTGTTTCCTTCACATACCTAAAATCCTTCCACCTTCAGCTTCTGTTGCTAGTATGGCGTTTGGTTCAGGTGCCTGTCAAGTTTCCAGCAAAAACGTATGTGTCAAGTTTTTCTCGACATCGTTTAAAAATCAGTGATGTCCAGCCACTCTCGTATAATAAGTTTCGATCCTACTAAATGAGTCAATATCCAGTTGAATGATTGTTCTTTGACAAGTGAATCTTTGATGTTTTCGGGGCGAGCCCCGAAAACATCAATTTGGGACTTGGGCGTTTCGTGATGTTCCTAGATAATGGTCTTAGGATCATTTGGGTTAACGCTGAGAACACTCTGTAGCTTTGACTACTTAAAAAGTCTGCGTCCACAGGTTTTTGCCCGACCTTCTAACCCGTAGGCTGTTCCTCCGGTGAACACTTTTTGTACACTTTTGGCTACCGCACTTTGCTTGCTTCCCTGGATAAGGGCAATCAAAAAAGCCGTTAAACTGGGCATATTTTTGATGATCGCGAAATTTACTCGCTTGTCCTTCAAACACACTGGGTCTCTTCTTGCTCGCTTTTCCCGCAGGAGTCTCAGGAATTAGCGATCATCATATATTCTCAGCCTTTTAAAGGATTTTGCGATTGCCCCTTATCCAGGTGAAGATATGAAAACCTAAAAATCTTGCTCAAATTCCCTATTGTTGATTGAATGCTCATATACGGGCTTATAGATCCCTGTTTTGCCCCGATTGACGTGCGTACAGGCTGTTTTAGCAGCTGGGCGGGTTTGTCAGACCTGCTGACTTTCCAGCCCTCAACCTGTTTCTTTGCTTTTATGAGGCTGTCCATGCCGTAGATGTACTCGACTACAAGCGTACATTTAAATGATAGAGTGTCTTTCTATTTTTTTCCACACTTTAACCCCCGAGAAATATTTTACGCATACGCAAAAACCTTTCCAATTCTAAGCGGTTTCAGTACAATACAAATGAAGGAAAAATTTTTCAAAGAGCGTTTCTGCAAAGCGAAACATTTTTGCACCAAGATAAAGGAGATTGTTTAAAATGACGGCTTCATCCTATTATTTAGGTGTCGATATCGGCACCACCACAACGAAATCCGTTTTGTTCGGCGCGCAAGGGAAAGTAATCAGCATGCACCATGTCGGCTACCCGCTGCACAGCCCTTCACCTGATGTGGCCGAACAGGATCCGGATGAAATTTTCCGCGCCGTGAAAGAAACGATGAAAACGGCGATTGCAAAAGGCGGCATCAATCCATCCGATATTGAACTCGTATCTTTCAGCTCTGCCATGCATAGTTTGATTGCGGTGGATGCAGACGGAAAACCGTTAACCCGCTGCATTACCTGGGCGGACGCGCGGTCAACAAAATGGGCGAAAAAGATCAAAAATGAATGGAACGGCATCGACATTTACAGAAGAACCGGAACCCCGATCCACCCGATGTCACCGCTCGCGAAAATCACCTGGCTGAAGAACGATAAGCCGGATTTGTTCGAAAAAACATATAAGTTTATCGGCATTAAAGAATATATTTTTTACCGGTTTTTCGGGCAATATGTTGTCGATTATTCCATTGCCTCTGCAACCGGCCTCTTTCATCTTGAATCACTTGACTGGGACAGAGGCGCGCTCAAAGTGGCTGGCATTTCGGCGGATCAACTGTCCAAACCGGTTTCCACTACTTTTTTCCTCACCGGTTTGGATCCAATATATGCCCACGAAATCGGAATTCCGCAAGACACGCCGTTTGTCATCGGGGCAAGCGACGGGGTGCTGTCCAATCTTGGCGTAAATGCGATCGACCCCGGCGTTGTCGCGATCACGATCGGGACAAGCGGCGCAATCCGGACGGTCACAGACAAGCCGGCAACCGATCCAAAAGGGAGGATTTTCTGCTATGCGCTGACGGAAAACCATTGGGTCGTCGGAGGGCCGGTCAATAATGGCGGGATGACGTTCAGATGGGTTCGGGATGAACTCGCTTCCGCCGAAGTGGAGACCGCTAAACGTCTCGGCCTTGATCCTTACGAGGTGCTGACGAAAATCGCATCGCGCGTTGCCCCCGGATCAGACGGGCTCATCTTTCATCCGTATCTGGCAGGCGAACGCGCACCGATTTGGAATGCAAATGCAAGAGGATCATTTTTCGGACTCGGCCTGCACCATAAACGCGAGCATATGGTCCGCGCCGTATTGGAAGGTGTCATTTATAACCTTTACACCGTCATGCTTGCGCTCCAGGAAATGATAGGCGTTCCCCAGAAAATCCAGGCGACCGGCGGCTTTGCCAGATCCGAACTGTGGCGCCAGATGCTCGCCGACATTTTCAACCAGGAAGTCGTCGTTCCGGAAAGCTTCGAAAGCTCCTGCCTCGGCGCCATCGTCCTCGGCATGTACGCACTGGGTAAAATTGACGATTTCTCGATTGTATCCGAATGGGTCGGCTCCACGCACACCCACCGGCCGATCCCTGAAAATGTCACCATTTATGAAGAAATCCTCCCAATTTACATCCGCGTATCACGTCTGCTGGAAGCGGAGTACGGGAATATTGCGGCGTTTCAGCGGAAATGGGTGAAGGGTTGATGAGAACAGGGGCTGCCCAAAAGCCCCTTTTTAGCAAACTTTATATAAGGATGGGCAATGCAAATGAAACAAAATAAACCGCTATTTGAGATGAAGCAGCTGATCATTTGGAAAATCGCCATTGCATCTTCATTATCCTGGGAGATCGCAAAATCAGCCGGTTCCCATCACCCCTATTTGGCGCCTTTAACGGTCATTTTATGTATCAAAGCAATGCCGGATCAAACGATAAGTTTTGCAGTTAATCGTATGATTGGTACAATGGTCATCGGCACAAATGGCGGCCTTCAGTAAAATGTTCCAACAGTTGCTGGAAGGCGACCCCTTTGAATTGGATTCCCCTGTACAACCCTTCTTAAAAGAAAACCGAACACATCAATTTTCTATACCTTTGGCTGTACTCACAGAACAATTCATGAAATCCATAAACCTGAATAAACTTTATTATGATATTTGAAAGTGGTGAGCAGCTTGGAGGATATTTTTCAAATGTTGGAGCAACTCCCCTTTATAACGGAAAGATGTGTGATTGCAACAATACTGCATGTTGAAGGCTCCGCTTATAAAAAAGAAGGCTCCTGCATATTAATGGGGAAAGCGGGGCACAAATCGGCATGTTAAGCGCAGGTTGCCTCGAGGAAGATCTGAAATGGAAAGCAAAACAAGTACTGGAAAGCGGAAAAGCACAAATCTACACCTATGATATGCAGGATGAAACAGACTTATCATGGGGGCAGGGCGCAGGGTGCAACGGTATTTTGCATATATTCATCGAACCTTTAACCCGGACTTTAAGGCAAAATTTAATGAAATTAAAAGCATTTTTGGATGCAGGGATTTCTGTTCTTCATATTAAACAGTTTAACGGGAATTTTGAGTTCCTCCGGGGTGGTTATTTTCCCCAAAACGGTGAACCCTTCGGCGATGCATTTCCGGCTTTTATGATAGAAAAACTTTTTGGCAAAAGCGACACACGAAGCACAGATAAAAACGGCCAATTTTATTCATACCATTACAGGTCGCGCCCCCGCTTGATATTGTTTGGGGCGGGGCCGGATGCAAAACCGCTCGTACGATTTGCGGCTCAGACCGGTTTTTCCGTAACAGTTTATGAACATAGGCCGGCGTTATGCAACCGTGAAAACTTTCCTGAAGCCGAACAGTGTATCACCGGATTTCCAGATGGTGCAGATCAAAACCTTGACATTGTCGAAAAAGATTTTGCCGTAATTATGACCCACAATTTTCAAAAAGATAAGGAACTTCTTCGCATATTGATGCACAAAAAATTATCTTATCTCGGTATACTGGGGCCCTGTAGGAGAACAGAAAGATTACTTGAAGGAAAAGAAATTCCGCCCTGGATCTCCTCACCGGCCGGAATTAATATACATGCGAAAGGGGCGGAAGAGATTGCAATCAGTATTATCGCCGAAATGATAAAAGTTTTAAGAAAACCGGAGAAAATATGAAAAAAATCATCGGCATTTCTTCCGCAGCCAAAAAAGTTATGACCAATTGCGCGTTTTGCGAAGGAGGGAAATGGGTTGACTCTCTTAGGAAAAAGCATGATACGGAAAGATGCTTTGGAAAAAGTTACAGGCGAAGCCAAATACATCCATGACCAATCCTATAACGGCTTACATGCTGCAACAGTTATAAGCCCGTTCGGCCATGCAAAAATCCGGAAAATAGATATGAAAGAAGCAAAAAAGATACCGGGGGTAAGGGCAATCATTACCGGGGAAGGTCTTCCTTTAACCGGTGAAGAGATCCGGGACCGTCCCCCGATTGCATTCGATAAAGTCAGGCATTGCGGGGAAGTCGTTGCAATCGTTGTAGCAGATAACCTTTTGATTGCAAAAAAAGCGGCAAACTTGATTAAAATCGCATATCAACCATTGCCGGTTGTCCATTCCCCTACAGAAGCCTTACGTCAAGATGCGCCGCTTGTACATGAAAAACTGGGAAGCTATGAAAAATCGCACATGGTTTATCCAATACCCGGAACTAATATTGCAAACCTCCAGAAAATCCGCAAAGGGAATATGGAAAAAGGATGGCGTGAAAGTGAGGTGATTGTAGAAGCCTCTTTTTCTATTAAACCCTCCGACCACGCTGCAATGGAGACACGCTGTTCAACTGTCGAAATAAAATCCGACGGCACGGTGATCATTTCAACCACCTCCCAATCCCCTTTTATGGTAAAAAAATTAATCGGCCGTTATTTTCACGAAAATCCAGGAAAAATCATCGTCAATACGCCGCTTGTCGGAGGCGCTTACGGAGGAAAAGCTTCGGTGCATACAGAACTGCTGGCTTATCTCGCCTCAAAGGCTGTTGGTGGGAAACCTGTGAAACTCTTTTATTCCCGCGAAGAAGATATGGTAAGTGCGCCGGGGCATATCGGACTGGATGCAAAAGTAAAGCTAGGCGCCACCCGTGATGGGAAATTAACAGCTGCTGAAATGACTTTTTTATTTGATGGCGGCGCCTATGCCGATAAATCCATTGACTTAAGCAGAGCTGCAGCAGTTGACTGTACAGGCCCGTACAATATTGAAAACATTCGATGCAATTCTTACTGTATGTATACCAATCATCCATACCCCGCACCCTTCCGAGGATTCAGCCATTCCGAACTTTTATTTGCATTTGAACGGACAATGGACATATTGGTGCAAAAACTGCAGATGGACCCGTTTGATTTGCGTTATTTAAACGCCATTCTCCCTGGCCACACAACGCCCACCCAAGTTCAACTGAATGAAAGTACGGTCGGAAATTTGAGGAAATGCATTGGCCGTGTAAAAGAATTAGCGAATTGGGAAGAAGGGCAGATTACAGAAATTGATGAACGTTACGTACGTGTAAAAGGCGCAAGCTGCGGATGGAAAACATCGACGATTGATTCAAATGCAAGTTCCGGCGTCGTTTTAACTTTTAATTCTGATGGCAGTGTCAATATTATTTCCGGCGTCATTGAAATCGGAACAGCCACAAAAACGATGCTGGCACAAATGCTCGCCGAACGTTTCCAAATGGATATCCATCAAATCCATGTCCGGATGAAGGTAGATACGCAGACAACCCCGGAACATTGGAAAACTGTTGCAAGCCGGGGGACTTTTATGGCGGGAAGAGCATTGATGGAAGCGGCTGATGATGCGGAAAGGCAAATGAAGGAAATTACTTCCGCTGTCTTAAGATGCACACCGGAAGATTTAGCCGTTGCGGACTCCCGTGTATTCCAAAGAAGCAACCCCCGAACCGGCCTCCATTTTAAAGATATTGTATACGGCTATGTGTATCCAAATGGAAATGCCATCGGTGGCCAGATTATCGGCAGAGGAAACTATATCTTGCGCGGCATGACGTATCTGGACCGGGAGACCGGCAGAGGCAGGCCCGGACCCGAGTGGACGGTATGCGCGTCTGTTGTGGAAGTGGAATTTGACCGCAGAGATTACACATATAAAATAATCAAAGCCTGTACAGTTGTAGATATCGGGAAAGTATTAAACGAAAAAACAGCAAAAGGGCAAGTGATGGGGGCAATGAGCATGGGGCTTGCGTACGGCGGGCGGGAAACGTTTATTTTCGATTCATTCGGAAGGGTATTGAATCCGCAGCTGCGAACTTACCGGCCGATCTATTACGGGGAAAATCCCGAGTATCTGGTTGATTTTATCGAAACGCCGCATTTGGAAGCACCATATGGTTTGCGGGGAGTTGGCGAACATGGGATTTTAGGAATGCCGGCTGCGCTTGGAAATGCTTTATCTCGTGCTGCCGGCGTATCCCTGTACAGCCTGCCGCTAACACCGGAATACATCTGGCGGGCAAAGGAAGAAGCAGCCAATGATACCATTTGAATTTGACTATTACCGCCCAAAATCTCTTCAAGAAGCTGTCTTTCTCTATCAATGGCTAAAAAATCAAGGAAAATCACCAAAATATTTTTCCGGCGGAACAGAAGTGATTACACTTGGAAGATTAAATGTATTGTATACGGACGCTGTAATTGACCTAAAGGAAATACCGGAATACAAAGTCCGTTTTTCAACTGAGGACAGCCTTATCCTCGGCGGGGGCCTTTCTTTAGCTGAAATTGAAGAAGAAGGATCATTTCCATTGCTGTCAAAAACCGTACGCGAAATCGCAGACCATACAGCCCGTACGAAGATCACGTTAGGCGGTAATATTTGCGGCCAAATTTTTTACCGGGAAGCCGTACTGCCTTTTTTATTAGCCGACAGCCTCATCATGGTTGCCGGGCCGTACGGCGACAAAGTGTTGTCGATTCATCAAGTTTTTCAGCAACATTTGCACCTCGATGAAGGGGTATTTTTCGTTCAAGTGAGTACCCAGCAGGAATTTATCCGGGCGCCGCATATGAGCATCAAAAGGCGCAGGCAATGGAATACCGGCTATCCCTTGATTACAGTTGCCGCCTTAAAAACCGGGAATCAAATCAGAGTGGCCATCAGCGGCTTAACCCCTTATCCGTTTCGTGCATTTGAGATGGAAAAAGCATTAAACAATGGGCGCTTAACCTTAAAAGAAAAAGTTCAAGAAGCCATCCGCCATGTGCCGGCGCCTGTATTAAATGATGTTGAAGGTTCTTCCGGGTATCGGATATTTGTTTTAAAAAATACTTTGGCGGATATTTTAACGGGTTTGGGAGAGGAGTGAAACCCATGGCTTTGATTTCTGCCATGTTGGATGTAAATGGCGAAAAAAAAGCAGTCACGATCCGATCTTCTGACATCCTGCTCGATGTGATAAGAGAACATTTAGGTTTAACAGGTGCTAAACCCGGATGTTTGAACGGGGACTGCGGGGCTTGCACGGTGATGGTTGACGGCCGTCCGATGAAGTCATGTTTAATGTTGGGTGCCGAGGCAGTCGGAAAGCGGATCACAACCATTGAAGGATTGAAAAATACCCCGATCCAGCAAGCATTTATTGAAAACTTTGCCTTCCAGTGCGGATACTGTACACCCGGATTCATTATGAATTGCCATGCACTCATTGAAACTCATCCTGATGCAACAGCCGAAGTCATACAAAACTGGCTTGAATCCAATATATGCCGGTGTACAGGATACAAGGAGATTGAAAAGGCGGTAAAAGCGGCAATGAAAAAACGTAATGGCTTGTACCCCCTATCTTAAAGTCAAAACTACCCCACCTTCACCGGCTCGCCGCCATAAAGCCCAACCGCATTGGTGCCGAGCATTTTTTCGGTTTTCGTTTCCGTGATGCCATTTTCGCGCAGGGCAGGGAGAATGTCTTCAAAAATATGGGCCGGGTGCAAGTTTTCCATAATTAATTTTTATGATCTGTTCGTTCATGGCCGGCGGGCGCCCGAGCCTTCATCATAACAGCCGGGCGCTCCTTCGAGATAATCTTCGGTTTCCACCATCAGCGTTTGGATCACGCTCCTGTTCGAGGAGGATGTCTTTTAACGAGGGGACTGGCCGACCAGTATTTTCTGCTTTCAGTAAGCCCTGCCCAGCCCATGAGCCAGTTTGAACGCAAATTTCATCGATTTTTCCTTTAACAAATGCGCCATGCCCATCTCCCTTACCATAAGCGGACTTTCAAAAGCGTTATCGAATACTAGTCGGTAGTGGTTTGTTATACAACCTCAAAAACAAAGCCGTCAACTTTTTAAAAAGAAAAACAGCCGGGCGCTCCTTAAATATGGATGCCCGGCTGCTGCCGTCAAAGGAACATATTCAAAATCAACGCCCCGGCAAATCCGGCAAGCGAAAGGATTGTCTCGAGCACGGTCCATGTTTTGAATGTTTCTTTAATCGATAAACCAAGGTATTCTTTTACCATCCAGAACCCTGCATCATTGACATGCGAGAAAATCAGCGAGCCCGCACCGGTTGCAATGACAAGCAGTTCGAGGTTGATGCTTGTTGTATGGGCGATGACAGGCGAGATAATCCCGGCTGCTGTCGTCAAGGCAACCGTTGCCGAACCTGTCGCAATCCGGATCAGGGCGGCGATCAGGAAAGCGAGAACAAGCGGGGACAGGGACAAATGCCCGGCCATTCTTGCGATCACGTCACCGACGCCGCTATCAATCAAAATCTGTTTAAATCCCCCGCCGGCACCGATGATCAAAATGATCGACCCGACCGGCAGCAGGCATTCTTCCGTAAATTTTTTAACCAGCTTCCGGTCCATCCCCTGTCGAAAACCCAAGAAATAATAGGCAAAAAAGCATGAGAGCAAAAGTGCAATGAGCGGGCTTCCGATAAACGCGAAAATTTTTTCAACGAGTTTCGGCACACGCAGGTAAGGTGCAGCCGTTCCGAGCACCATCAAAATCACCGGCATTAAAATCGTCAAGAAAGAAATGCCTGCGCTTGGCATTTTCGACTGCGACACATCTTCCACCTGGATCAATTTCGGTTCGCCTTCCGGAGTAACGCGTTTATTCACCCATTTGGCAAACAGGGGCCCGCCTAAAATCCCGGCCGGAATGGCAATGATCAAAGAATACAGCAATACTTTTCCGAGATTAGCGTTGTAAATGCCGATTGCCGCAATTGCGCCCGGGTGCGGCGGGACAATGCCGTGCACGATTGATAATCCCGCAATGGCCGGCAAAGCGATCAGCAAAATATTTTGTTTAGACGCTTTTTGGATCGATATGACAAGCGGCAGCAAAATCAAAATCCCGACTTCAAAGAAGACCGGTATGCCGATAATAAAGCCGGAGAAAAACATCGCCCACGGCAGTTTCTTTTCGCCGAACATTTTTATGAAATAATTGGCGATCTGGATCCCTGCACCGGATTTTGAAAGCATCTCGCCAAGAATTGTGCCGAGCGCCAAAATTCCGACCAAATGCCCAAGGACACCGCCGACACCGGTTTCGTAAGCGGTAACAATTTTATCCAAAGACATTCCTGAAAAAATCGCAAGAAACATGCTGGCAACAAGTAAACTGATAAACGCATGCCACTTAAACCATGAAACTCCTAATATAACGATGACGATTGCCAAAAATGTAATCAACAGCAAATAAGCATCCATGATGTCAACCCCTTTTCGACGCAAAATGAAAGCACTTTCAGCGATACTTTTATTATATGAAAAAATTTTTTAATAATCAAGTTTTACTGTAAAAAATTTTTAAACATTAGGCATTCACACAATCACTCCCCCTGGCATAGGCTGTAAGAAAAAAGCCCAATTATGAGGAGGTTCCCCGATGGTTAGATGGTTGAAAATCGGCTTTACGTTGCTGATGACTGCTATACTTGCATTCAGCTTAGGCGCATGCGGCGCTGGCAGTTCAGGAACGAAAAAGAAAGCATTGCAAAATGTACGGGTTGCCGAAGTGACGCGCTCCGTCTTTTACACGCCACTTTATGTTGCGCTTGCAAAAGGCTATTTCAAAGAGGAAGGACTTGATATCAAGTTAACAACCACCTGGGGCGGCGACAAAACGATGACAGCCCTGCTTTCCGGCGGGACAGATATTGCGCTTGTCGGATCGGAAACGTCCATTTACGTTTACAAACAGCAGGCAGCCGATCCGGTCATTAATTTTGCGCAACTCACCGCAACGGACGGCACATTCCTTGTTTCGCGCAAAAAAATTGACCATTTCTCTTGGAATATGCTGAAAGGCTCCACTTTCCTCGGCCAGCGTAAAGGCGGGATGCCGCAGATGGTCGGCGAGTATGTGTTGAAAAAGCACGACATTGACCCGCACAAAGACACAAAGCTGATCCAAAATATCGACTTTGCGAACATCGCCAATGCCTATGCGTCCGGGACGGGGGATTTTGTCCAATTGTTTGAACCGAATGCAACAGTGATGGAAAAAGAAGGAAAAGGCTATATTGTCGCTTCATTCGGCAAAGAGTCCGGCGAAGTGCCGTACACGACGTTCATGGCCAAACAAAGCTATTTAAAGGAAAATGAAACAAGCGCGGTGAAATTTGTGCGCGCCTTGTTAAAAGCCGGCAAATGGGTGCGGAAAACCGATCCGGAAGTCGTCGCCAAAACAGTACAGCCTTATTTTAAAGACACCAAAACGGATATTCTTGCTTCCTCTATTGAACGGTACCGCAGCCAGGGCTCTTTTAGTGATGACATGATTTTAAGCAAATCGGGCTGGAGCACAATCCAGGAGATTATGAAAGAAGCCGGCGAACTCGGCCAAACAGTGCCTTACAGCAAACTCGTCAATACAACGATTGTGAAAAAAGCTGCAAAATAATGGAAAGGGGGCGTGCCCTGCCCATCCGGCAGGCTGCAGCCATGAGTTTTTTGATCGTCCAAAATGTCAACCATACTTATTTCACGGCTAAACAGGCAACAAAGGCGCTTGAAAATATTTCGTTCAGCATCCGGGAAGGGGAATTTGTATCTTTACTTGGCCCGAGCGGCTGCGGAAAAACGACAATGCTTTCGATTATCTCGGGGCTGTTGCAGCCGACAGAAGGGGAGGTGCGGATCGACGGTAAAGCGCCTGATCTAAAAGCGTCGTCGATCGGATATATGCTCCAGCAGGATTATTTATTCCCGTGGAAAACGATTGAAGAAAACATATTTCTCGGGCTAAAAATGAAAAAACAGCTCAACGCAGAATCAAGAAAAAACGCCCTTCAACTTTTGCATGACATCGGCCTGCATGGCGTTGAAAAACAATTCCCGCGGCAATTGTCCGGCGGGATGCGGCAGCGGGCCGCATTGGTAAGGACGCTTGCCGTCAACCCGAAAATCCTGCTGCTTGACGAACCGTTTTCCGCACTCGATTTCCAAACAAAGTTAAAGCTTGAAGATTTGGTCTTTAAAACGTTGAAGCAATTCCACAAAACAGCCGTGCTCGTCACGCACGACATCGGCGAGGCGATTTCGATGAGCGACCGGATTCTCCTGTTTGCGGCAAAGCCCGGGCGGCTGCATAAAATTTTTGAGGTCCCGGAAGATCTGCGCCGCATCCGCCCGTTTGAAGCCCGCAGCAAAGAATCCTATTCCATTCTTTTCAACGAAATTTGGAAGGAGCTGGAGTCCCTTGAAAACAGTTAAAAATGTTCCGCTCCTGCACGAAGACTATCTCGCCGCCATCCGTAAAGAAAAACGCCGAGTCCGTTTTTTCCAGCTGTTGATTTTAATCGTATTTTTCTGTTTATGGGAAATTGCGAGCCGCCGCCACTGGATCGACCCGCTCATTTTCAGCTCGCCGTCAAAAGTGTGGGCGCTATTTGTGGGAAAAATTGAAGATGGCTCGCTTTACATCCATTTGGGGATCACCGTGTTTGAAACGATCATGGGCTTTATTCTCGGCACGCTGCTCGGCGCCGTGCTGGCCGCCATTCTCTGGTGGTCGCCGTTATTATCGAAAATTCTTGACCCGTACCTCGTTGTTTTTAACGCGATGCCGAAAGTGGCGCTCGGTCCGATTTTGATCGTCAGCATGGGCCCGGGGTTTTCATCCATTATTTCGATGGGGATTATCATCTCCGTCATCGTCACGACCATCGTGATTTATACGGCGTTCCGCGATGTCGACCCGAACTACATCAAAGTGCTGCGTTCGTTCGGCGCCACCCGGATGCAGGTGTTCCGTGAAGCGGTTTTGCCGGCATCTGTCCCAGTCATGATTTCAACGTTAAAAGTAAATGTCGGGCTCGCATGGGTCGGAGTCATTGTCGGTGAGTATTTAGTCTCCTCACAGGGGCTCGGCTATATGATCATTTACGGTTTCCAGGTGTTCAATTTTACGCTTGTGATGCTTTCAATGATCATGATCGCAATTGTCGCAACCATCATGTATCAGCTTGTCGACTTGCTTGAGAAAAAATTAATGAAAGACAGATAGGCTGTTCCGGTGCGCAAAAAACGCGCCGGATTTTTATTTTTCCAGGCGCACAATCACTTTTTCTACAACCCCGTCTTTCATTAAAAAACTGAATGCAGGTGACTGCAATTTTTCACGAAGATCCCCTTCCACGAGGACAGGCCCCTTTGTTTCCAAATAATTATCCTTTTTGTCTATCCGACTGATTTCGGCATAAAAAAGCGCTTTGGCAAACGGGCCGTTCTTCCGGTCTTCCACCATATATTCGCCGATGTATTCCAGCTTTTTCGAAACGCCGCCGGTTTCTTCATATAATTCGCGTAAGGCCGCTTCTTCAATCGTTTCGCCAGCTTCCCTTTTGCCGCCCGGGAATTCGAGCCCCCTTTCCGAATGGTAGGTCAACAGCCAGCTCCCGCTATATTTCGCAATCACAAGGACATGCTGCGGTTCAACCGGAAATGCTTTTTTCTCAAATTTTAATGTAACAGTATTGCCGTTCAGGTCCGTAAACTGGCACATACGATCCCTCCTATTTTACATTATACGGCAAACAGGCGCAAAAATTGGCGAAAATATTATTGAAATCGCATACATTTTTCGCTGTACATCTCGTGAACATAACCATACAATGTTTAAAAGCATATTTTTAGGGCTAGTAAATAAGAACTGGATAAAGGAGGAAAATGCCATGAGGTTAGTCGATGAGTTGTTTGAACTGTACCGGGACCGGCTGACAGGGGACGAAGAAGATTTGGGCGCCATCACAGCAGCCGTCATCGAAAACTACAACCGGAAAGACCTGCTCGGGATCGTCAACGAGATGAGCACCGCCGAACTGGAACATTTTATCGAGTTATACATATTGGAGAGTTTAAAAGATAAGTTTGCGGATTACGCCGGCTTTGACGCCTATCCGTCAACGAAATATTTGCAATGAAAAAATGCTGTTTCGGCGCACCGGAGCAGCATTTTTTCTATAATGAGGGCACCTGTGGAATCCAGGCCCCGGTTGCCCGGCCGGCGAATCCTGCCTTTCAAAATACCGAACGCCGGCCGACAAACGCTTAACGTCTTCCCAAAAACGCATTGAGCATCCAAATGTTTTTATCCAATGTTTCCTGGATGCCGATAAACATGTCGGCTGTTGCGTCATCGCCTGCATTGCTTGCAAGCCCGATCGCTTCTTCCAGTTCTTTTGCAATCATTGCAAAATCATTGGCAACGGCCTGCACCATTTCTTCCGTGCTTTCCCGGCCGCTTGCTTCCTGCACTGATGCAGTTGCCAGGCTCTCTTTCAATGTTGCAACCGGATTGCCGTTTAACGCCAGCAGACGTTCGGCCAATTCATCGATGTATTCATTCGCAAGATCGTATAATTCTTCAAATTTGGCATGGAGGCTTAAAAATTGCGGCCCTTTCACATACCAATGGTAATTGTGCAATTTTGTATAAAGCACTGTCCAGTTTGCCACTTGCTTATTCAATAATTCCAGCAATTGATCGTTTTCAGCCATGTTCAATCTACCTCCTGCTTAGTTTGTACCCTTTTGCCGGGCCTTCAAACGCCTAAACATATGTTGCGCATCTTTTTTTAAAACATGCTACAATAAACGCAGGAAAGGGGCAGATCGATGCTGAAGTTCATTTTGATTAAATTGATCCGTTTTTATCAACTGGTGATTTCCCCCCTGACGCCGCCAAACTGCCGTTTCCAGCCGACCTGTTCGAATTACGGCCTGGAAGCCATTAAACGGTTCGGGGCAATCCGCGGCGGGTATCTGACCGTAAGAAGAATTCTAAAGTGCCACCCGTTTCATGCCGGCGGGTACGATCCCGTTCCAGAACAGTGGCCTGTCAAAAAACATTAGATGTACGCCTCCGCTGCATACGTTTTTCTTTTTCTGAAAACGGTACAGATGGAGGTGCTTTTTTATGAAAGAAAATAAAGAGCAGCAGAAGAAAAACAGCAACAGCCAAAACGACTTTGGCGCGGATATCGACGAGCTGGCCATGAACGGATCTTACGGCATGCTGGAAACTGAAGAAGCAGACAAAAGCAGCGAGTAAACAGGCAATGGGGGCAGACAGATACTGCCCCTTATTTTTTTCTTGCCATGCGTGCCGGCTTTTAGTATTATATTTTTTGTGAGTAAATCGTAATCATTCCTAATTAAATTTTTACAAGAAAGGAATATCCGTTTTGAGAAAAATTTCTTTGATACTGCTTGCCTTTACGATGGTCGTCCTTTCAGCATGTTCGAATGGGCAGCCAAGTAAACCGGAAAATAAAATTTCCGTCTACACCACCGTGTATCCTTTGGAATATGTCACACAGCAAATTGGCGGGAAATATGTCACGGTCCAAACGATTTATCCACCGGGCACCGATGAACATACGTACGAACCATCGCAGAAGGATATTTTAAAACTTGCCGATTCCGACTTTTTCTTCTACATCGGCCTCGGGCTTGAAGGATTTGCGGATAAGGCAAAACAAGTTTTACAGGGGCAGAATGTCAAAATGATGGCGCTTGGGGACCGCCTCAATGTTCCGGAGAAAAACAGCCCGAATGTGGATCCCCATGTCTGGCTCGACCCTGTCTATGTGAAGCAGATGGCCGACATGATCGCGGAACAGCTGTCGAAAAAAATGCCGAAACAAAAAGCGTATTTTGAAAAGAACTACAAACAACTGGCCCAAAAGCTCGACAAAGTAAACGCCGAATACAAAGCTGCCGTCCAAAAATCAAGAAATAAAGAAATTGTCGTCTCGCACGCAGCTTACGGATATTGGGTAAAACGCTACGGCATCAAGCAAATTCCGATCGCCGGGCTGTCAACGTCGGACGAACCGTCGCAACAGCAATTGGAGAAGGTCATCCAAAAAGTAAAACAAGACCATCTTTCCTATATCGTTTTTGAGAAAAATGTTCCTTCTAAAATCGCAGATGTCGTGCAGCAGGAGACGAATACAAAACCGGTTTATATCCACCACCTCGGCGTACGGACGAATAAAGAAATCAAAGAACATAAAGATTATTTTACTTTAGTGAATGACAACCTAAAGGCATTGGAAAAAGCTTTGCAATAAGCGGGCATCTTTTGCGGCGGATTGCGGAAACTAATGCTTGTACCACATGCTTAAAGGGGGGTGCAGCATGGCAAAAGACGTCTTATGCGAAGTGAAAAACTGCGTATTTTGGCAGGAAGGGAATCTCTGTTCTGCAGAAGCAATCTATATTGTCAGCCATACAGGGAAGCAGGCTGAAAACCAGTACGAAACAGACTGTAAAACGTTCGAGTCGATTTATTGATCGGGAAAAGGCGCTTATCATTTGATAGGCGCTTTTTCTGTTGCCCGTATATTTTTGGCGACGCTGATCTCTAAGTTTGAGTCGACATTTGGCAAATCTAGCCTGCTCATCTGAAAGCCCAACAAAAAACTGCTGCAGATAAAGATACAGCAGTTTTTTTCTTTCAAAATACTTCCTTGTATATCCGGACTTTTTCCATATACGCCTGGTTCAACCCGAATCCGATTCCCGATTCATTCGAAAGCTGAATTTTTCCATTTTCTACCTTGATTTCGGGAACAATAATATCTTTTTCCCAAAAACGGCTTGAAGCAGAGATATCGCCCGGAATAGTGAAACCCGGCAAAGAAGCGAGCGCAAGGTTAAAGGCGCGCGAAATGCCGAATTCAATCATCCCGCCGCACCAAACCGGAATGCCTCGGGCCGCACAAAGATCATGAAGCCGGATGGCCGGCCACAAACCGCCGACCCGGCCGATTTTAATATTGAGCACCCTGAAACTGCCGAGGCGGAGCGCGCTTTCCGCATCATGGTACGTCACGATGCTTTCATCAAGGCAAACCGGCGTTTTCAACTGTTTTTGCAATAAGGCATGATCCACAATATCATCGGCGGCAAGCGGCTGTTCAATCATCATAAGCCCGTACCGGTCCAGTTTCTCAAGCTGGGGCAAATCTTCCAATGTATAAGCGGAATTCGCATCCGCCATAAGCGCCAAATCTGGAAAGTTGCGGCGGATCTCACGGATGAACGATTCATCATGGCCGGGCTTGATTTTTACTTTGACTCTTTCATAGCCATCGCCAAGAAATGATTCGATTTGCCGCAGTGCTTCCGCTGTATCATGGCTGCCGACCGCAACGCCGGCAGCCACCGTTTCCCGCGTGCCGCCGATCAGTTTCCATAGCGGAATGCCTTTCTTTTTTGCATACAGATCCCAAATGGCTGTTTCAATCCCGGCTTTTGCCATATGGTTGCGCCGGACTGCACGGAAACGTTCACTCACTTCTTTCGGGTGAAAGATTGGCTTTTTCATGAGTAGCGGGATCAGGACGTCTTTCAGTATATGGAAACACGTCCGTACTGTCTCTTCCGTATACCACGGCGTCGAAAAAGCGATGGCTTCCCCGTATCCGGTCACACCGTCTTTGTCCGTTACTTCAAGCATGATCGCTTCCCGTTCCACCACTTTTTCAAGTGCATTTTCAAACGGGGATTTGAGCGCCATTTTTATGACCGATAACTGGACCCTCTCAATTTTCATCATGACGGCAGCCACTCCAAAAGTTTTCTGCGCATCAATTTATTGGATGCATTGCGCGGCAAGTCCGATACGGTAAAAAATTTTTTCGGGATTTTGTATTTCGCAAGGCGTACTTCACAAAATGCCTGGAGTTCGCTTTCTAAAACTTCTTTTTTTGTGACAATAAAAGCCGCCGGCACCTGGCCCCATTTTTCGTCTTCCATCCCTACGACGCCGGCTTCCAATATATCCGGATGGGCCAGGAGCACTTCCTCAACCTCGGCCGGGTAAATATTTTCCCCGCCGGAAATAATCAGATCCGACCGCCTGTCCATTACATATAAAAAGCCTTCGTCATCGAGATAGCCGATATCGCCGGTAAAAAACCAGCCATCTCGGAAGCTTTTTTCGTTGGCATCCGGGCGGTTCAAATATCCGATCGTGACATTCGGCCCTTTGACAGCAATTTCCCCATGCTCAAACGGCTTGCATTCCCTGCCTTCAGAAACAATGCGAATCTGTGCAGGAAACAATGGTTTTCCTGCGGATCCGATTTTCCGCAGGCTGTCTTCCGGCGCAAGTGTCACGATTTGGGAGGACGTTTCGGTCATGCCATATGATTGGAATACAGAAATTTGCTTTTCGGCGCAAGCCTCAAGAAGCGGGCGCGGCGCCGGCCCCCCGCCGAGGAGCATACAGCGCACGTTCGGATGAAGCGATTTTTCCCCAAGTTCGTTTAAAATCCGCTGCAATGTGTTGGCCACAACCGACATGATCGTAATGCAGCCCGATTGCAGCAGTTTGACGGCCTCTTTTTCATTAAATTTTTCCATTAAATAGACCGGCATGCCGTAAAAAACGGAACGCATGAGGATAGAAAAACCGCTGATATGAAAAAGCGGCACTGCGCACAGCCATACATCTTCCTCCCTCAAGCCGAGATTCAGCGCAGATCCGGCTGCGCTCCACCAGTGGTTGCCGTAAGTCTGCAGCACGCCCTTTGGCTTGCCGGTCGTTCCGGACGTGTACATGATCGAGCAGACATCATCGAGTGTAAACTCTGCTGCTTCTTCGTAATCGGCAGAAGGCAAAGCAGCAAGCGTTTCTCGTTGAATGACCTGCACTTTCTCTTTTAGCACAACCGATTTTTCCTGAAAATCTTTTTCCGTAATCAGCCATTTTGCTCCGCTGTCCTGCAACTGGTACTGCATCTCAACTGTTGTCAAACGGTGATTGAGAAAAAGCGTGCGTACGCGCAGCTGCTGCAGGGCATGGAGGATGACTACTGTTTGCGGGCGGTTTTTTAATAAGACGGCAGCTGTATCTTCCGGCTGCATACCGCGACCAGCCAGTTTTTGTGCCGTTTCTTTCACCTGCTTGTATAACTCGACAAAAGTGAGTATTCCATCTTTAAACACAAGCGCCGTACGGTTCGGCGTCAAGTATGCCCGTTGTTTTAAAAAATTGGGTAACATATGATCACCTGAATTGAAATCGTTCATTTTGAAAAAAGCAGCTTGTTAAAGGAAGTCGCCTTTCATGACACAGTCTTCAGTATTCCTTCAAAAAGACAATTGCCCCAAAAACTGCCGCTTATATATTCTTTCTCCCTGCTGATTAAAAAACATTGATAAGAATTTAGGCTGCCTCAATCAGAGACAGCCCATTTTTCGATCACGGGAAACGCGGGAATTGGCCAAAGTCCGGTTTGCGTTTTTCCTTGAACGCGTCGCGGCCTTCTTTCGCTTCATCCGTTGTGTAATACAAGAGCGTCGCATCCCCCGCAAATTGCTGCAAGCCGGCAAGCCCGTCCGTATCAGCGTTGAACGCGGCCTTTAAGAAGCGGATCGCCATCGGGCTTTTCTCAAGGATTTCTTCCGCCCATTTGATCGTTTCTTCTTCAAGTTTTTCAAGCGGCACAACCGCATTGACGAGCCCCATTTCCAATGCTTCCTGCGCATTGTACTGGCGGCACAGGTACCAGATTTCGCGCGCTTTTTTGTGACCGACGATTCTTGCCAAGTAACCGGCGCCGTAACCGCCGTCGAAGCTGCCGACTTTCGGTCCGGTTTGCCCGAAGATCGCATTGTCCGCCGCAATTGTCAAATCGCAGACAACATGCAGCACATGGCCGCCCCCGATCGCATAGCCGGCAACCATTGCGATGACCGGTTTCGGGATGACGCGGATTAAACGCTGAAGATCCAGCACGTTCAAACGCGGAATATTGTCTTTTCCGACATAGCCGCCGTTGCCGCGCACTTTTTGGTCGCCGCCGGAGCAGAATGCCTTGTCCCCCATTCCCGTCAAAATAATGACGCCAATTTTGGAGTCATCGCGCGCCCTCGTAAAAGCGTCATACATTTCATTTACCGTTTCAGGGCGGAAAGCATTGCGCACATGGGGACGGTTAATCGTAATCTTGGCAATTCCGTTGTAAGATTCGTATAAAATATCTTCATACTCATGTTCCGTTTTCCATTCGACTGCCATGAAGTGTTCCTCCTTTATACGTACATTCTTTGACAATTTATCAACAATTTTTTAAAAATCCCTTTACCATTGTACCAAACTTTCGTGGATCTTCCGCATGAATTGCATGGCCGGCATGCGAAAAAATAATTTTTTTCGCATGCGGCATCCTCGCTTTCATTTCTTCGGCAATCCGGCAAAATTTCGGATCCCCTTCGCCGGCAGTAAGCAATACAGGAAAGTCAAGTTTCTGGAGGCAATCCCACCATGACGGCTGGGCTCCTGTTCCCATACCGCGCAGGCTGTTTGCCAATCCAACCGGGTCATTTTCCAGGCGTTGCGTACGGATTTTCTCCCGGACATCAGCCGCAAGCTTTTTCTGCGATTCAAACAGCGGAATATTTGTCCAATAATCTACAAACGCTTCGATCCCTTCCGATAAAATCCGGTCCGCCAGCTGTTCATCCTGCTTTCTGCGCGCCGCCCGTTCCGCCTCTGTTTTTAAGCCGGGGGACGCGCTCTCCAGCACAAGTTTTTTCACCATTTGCGGATACAGCACCGCGAATGTGAGCGCCAGCCGCCCACCCATAGAATAGCCAAGAACGGAGGCCTGGTCGATTCCAAATTGTTCCAAAACAGCACGCAGATCCGCTGCCGCTTTTTGAATCGCATAACGCCCTGCATCATCCGGTTTGGCTGTTTTGCCGTGCCCAATAATGTCGACGAAAATACAGCGGAACTCATCCTGCAGCAAAGTCGCTATTTCTTTCCAGATATCCCCATTTCCTGTAAAACCATGCAAAAGCAGCAGCGGCTCGCCCTTGCCGGCCGTTTCCACATGATATTCCAAGCCATTGATTTTCATTGATTTTCACCTTGAAAATAAGTTTCCATTTCCCGGGAAACTTGCATCCACATTCTCCGGTGGTTTTCGACGTTTTTGGCGCGGTCCGTCTGTACTTCGATGACTTGCAGCCCGTTTTCGTAACCGGAAAGCGCCCCGCGGAATTCCTTCCAATCACGCGGCTTTACATAGCGCCCGTCGTACATCTTTACCGCATATTCAAACTCAAGGCCGGTCGGAGTACCGAACAGCCTTTCAAAGTTTTTCGGCTCGTTTGATTGCGGCAAAAACGAGAAGATCCCGCCGCCATTATTATTGATTAAAATGACACAAAGATTGAGCTTGTGCATTTTTGCCATCAGCAAGCCGTTTAAATCATGAAAAAAAGACAAGTCGCCGATCAACAAATACGCTTTGCCGGCACTTGCGCTTACACCCGCCGCACTGGATACAACACCGTCAATACCGTTCGCTCCCCGGTTGGCCAAAATCCGGATATTTTTGCTGTTCACCTGGAAAAATGTGTCAACATCGCGGATCGGCATGCTATTGCCGACAAAAAGCGTGCTGCCATCCGGCAAAAGTTTGGCAAGTTCCGTTACCGTTTTTCCTTCATCGAGCCCTTTTTCCGTCTCCATCGCAATTTCCACAATACTCCGGGCCCGTTCGTTCAACGTGTGCCACATCGTGAACCATGAGGAATGGGAATCCATCGAAACAGCAGATGCCAATTTATTGCAAAAAGCGATTTCATCACAGTAAACGACGGTTGTCCCGCGTTTGACCGGATCGCGCCAGCCGTTTCCGCCATCCACGACAAAATGGTCGACTGTTTCCAATTTTTTCAAAAGAAGCGTCAGCGATTTTGAAACCGGCATCGCCCCAAAGCGGATTACAACATCCGGTGCAAGGTAGCCCGCCCATTTTGGATCTTTTAACAAGGAATCATAATTTTCAATGATCCGTTCTTTCCCGTGCTTTCCGCTCCGCAGCTGCGACAGCGGATCTGCCAAAATCGGATAGCCGGTTTTCTCGCTGAGCGTGAGGACCGCTTCAGGAAACCCGGGTTCATCGATCGTTCCGCAAATAATCAGCCCCCGTTCTTTAGGACGGATGGCTGCGGCAATTTTTTGAATCTCGCCGCCTCCAAGCTCAAGTTTTCCAATCGCGCTTCCAATTGCCTGGTTTTCTTCCTTACAGGCAAAAGGGGGAGGATCCAAAACCGGCACCAAAGGTTCCCGAAGCGGGAAATTCAGATGTACGGGCCCTGCCGGCTGCTGCACCGCCGTTACAACCGCCCTGGTTGCCGTTTGCCGTACAAATTGCAGCACTTCTCCCCCCGCTTCCGGCAGTGGCATTTCCTCAAACCATTTGGCATGCGGACCGTACAGCCGGATCTGGTCAATGGCCTGCGGTGCGCCGACATTGCGCAGTTCATGCGGCCGGTCTGCCGTCAGTACAATCAGCGGCACCCGCGAAATATTTGCCTCCGCAACAGCCGGGAAATAGTTGGCGGCGGCGGTTCCCGATGTACAGAGGAGCACGACCGGTTTCCGCATTTCTTTTGCCATGCCGAGCGCAAAAAAAGCCGCCGACCGCTCATCAATATCGATATAAATTTGAAAATTGGGATGTTCCGCAAGCAGCATCGCAATCGGCGTGGACCGCGATCCAGGGCTGACCACGGCATGGCGGACGCCCATCGCGGACAGCTGCCTGATAAAAGTTGCCAAATACGTTGTCATGATTTCCTGGTGTTCCACTCTATTTTCCTCCTAAAGCACGCAGCATCGGGGTAAATTTGACACCCGTTTCTTTATACTCTTCTTCCGGTACTGAATCTGCGACCACGCCGCAGCCGGCATAGAGGTAAGCGTGGTCCTCTTTCAAAAGCCCTGACCGGATACCAACGCAAAACTCGCCATTGCCCCTGTAATCCACCCAACCGAGCGGCGCCCCGTAAAGCCCCCGATCCATTTTTTCCAGGCGGCGGATTGCTTCCAAGGCGCATTTCCGCGGGATTCCCCCGAGGGCAGGCGTCGGGTGCAACGCTTTTGCCAATTTAAAAATTGTCGTTTCTTTATCTTTAACCGTGCCCGTTACCGGCGTGTACAAATGCTGGATATCGCGCATTTTCATCAATACCGGCGCATCCGGCACAATGAGTTCGCTGCAAAAAGGTGCGAGCACATTTTGGATCATAGAAACGACAAAACGGTGTTCGTTTAAATTTTTCTTATCTGAAAGCAGCATTCCGCCCAATTTCAGATCTTCTGCTTCATCCCGGCCCCGTTTGATCGAACCGGCCAGGCAAGTCGATAAAATTTCACGGTCCGTTTTCCTGATCAGTCTTTCCGGCGAGGCCCCCACAAAACTTTCATTTTCCTCTTCCAGCACAAACAAATAGCTTTCATGCTGCTGTTCGGACAAAGCTAAAAGCACAGCATCAGGGTTCACGGCACCGTCATAAGCCATCTCCATTTTTCTTGCGAGCACGACTTTATCCATTTCACCTTTTTGAATGAGTCTTACCGCATTCGCGACACTTTCTTTCCATTTTGCCGCGCTGATTTCCCGCACATATTTTACTTTCGGAAGAGCCGGATCACGAGGACTTTTTGTTAAAAGCCTGCGTGCGGTTTCTTCCGCTCCCCGCATGCCGCCTGGCAGGTCCTGTCCATTTGAAATTGCATTTACGGTGAGGTAGACCGCATCTTTTTTAAAGGTAAAAAGAATTTGCGGAATGCGGAATATCCCCTGCCCGAATGCTGCCCATTCCCGTTTTCCGAGCGTCTGATCAAACGCAAAACCGCCGAAAAGAAGCGGGCCTGTCCCCATTTCCTGGATTTCCTGATCAATTTCCATCCGTCCCGCCAGTTCATTCCATTCTTTTTCAATCTGCGCAAAACCGTCCGCTTCCGTGACGCGAAAGGTGCGCACATCGCCGAATCCGATAAATACAATTTCACGCTGTGGATCCTGCCAATAAAACCGGTTTCCGTAAAAGAGATGAGCGCCCGCATTAAATAATTGAAATGGTCCGGGCACCGCTTGGCAGTTCACCACCTTGCTGTACAGTTTTTGGACCGGCGGATTTTTCTCCTTTAATATATATGAGTTATTTTTAGCCAAAAGATCTCCTCCAAACAAAATCATACTTAAGGCCAATCCATCTATTCCAGTATTCCGGAGCAGAAACATTACATTTTTGTGAACATATCCTTCTCTATTATATAGAATCCGTCAACCGAATTCAGCAAAACGGCTTAAAATAAGATTCTGTTACAAATACATTGACACTTTATGATTATTTACCTAAACTTTAAATGTACTAATTTTGTCATATATTTTTTGATAGAAAGATAAAGGAGAGAAAGATGATGAATGCGCAATCTTCTCCGGCAATCCACCCTGATAAAGGCTGGCGGATTTGGTGGCAATTGACGCGTCCCCATACATTAACGGCCGGATTTGTGCCCGTGATCCTTGGTACAGTGCTGGCTTTGGGCAAAACCCGCATAGATCTGATGCTGTTTGCGGCTATGATGGTGGCAACACTTTTAATTCAGGCTGCGGCCAATATGTTTAATGAATATTACGATTTTAAGCGTGGTCTCGACAATGAGCATTCCGTCGGGATCGGTGGGGCGATCGTCAGAAACGACGTAAAGCCAAAAACCGTGCTGCATTTAGCACTTGCGTTTTTTGGCGCGGCCATTTTGTTCGGCGCCTATATTTGCGCGGAAAGCTCCTGGTGGATTGCACTTATCGGGTCTGTCTGCATGCTTGTTGCGTATCTTTATACGGCAGGGCCTTTCCCGATTTCATCCACCCCGCTCGGTGAACTGATTTCAGGCTTTTTCATGGGTGTCATTATTATATTACTATCATTTTTTATTCAGACAAAAACGATTACATGGCCGATTGTATTTGTCTCGATTCCGATTATGATTCTAATCGGTGCGATCATGCTGTCCAATAACATCCGCGATTTGGACGGCGACAAAGCAAACGGCAGAAAAACGATTGCGATCCTGCTCGGGCGGAAAGGCGCCATCATCCTTTTAGCCGTGATGTTTGCCCTTTCCTACCTGTGGATGGTCGGGCTCGTCTTATTCGGCGTTGTGACCCCGTGGGTGCTGCTCGTGCTTGTCAGCGCGCCGAAACCGGTCCGTGCCATTAAAGGATTTATCGGAAAAAGCGAACCGATCCAAATGCTGCCTGCCATGAAAGCGACGGCACAAACGAATACCATTTTCGGGCTGCTTTTGTCCATCAGCTTTTTAGTCGACCACTTTTTCTAAATACCATCAAAACAAAAAAAGCGGCGGGGATCATGCTGTTGGCATACTCCCGCCGTTTTTATAGCTACCTGCCCGTACTTTGTCCGGTAGACTTTCGCAATCGCCTGGACGCGGTCCGATTTTCTGTAAATGTTTGGGATGTGGTTCTTCACCGTATTGACGCTGATATTCAAATAATCCCCAACTTCCTGGTTATTGCAGCGTTCAAGCACCAAATAAAGCACATCTTTTTCCCTCGGCGTTAACGGAAATCCGGATATGCTGCCAAACCGTTTCTTTCTCCAAAGCCATCGCCTGCCCCAAAATACCTTCGCCGATATAAAATGTTTCTCCCAGCAGCGCAGGCATATTCGTTTTTTGGATTTGATACGCTTCATCTTCGATTTTCCCCGCATAACCAAGAACTTTCTATATTTCCAAGCAGAAGGTCAAATAGTTTTGAAAGAAGTTGGCTGATGCCCATTTTTCCGTCTGTAAAATCATTGATTAAGCGAAAAACAGGCTGGATGCCGCTGCAATGAATAAGGGAATCCCCCGCCATCGTAACAAGGTCCGGATTCAGCTTCGCATACTTTTCAACCGCAGTCTGTCCGTTTTTTACTTCATACACGGCTTTTGTAATCATGTCTCTCAATTGCATCCGCATGAATACGGCGTCATCCGTAAACAAATACTCTTCCCATTCCAAACTCCCTTTATCTCTGTCTGGTATTGGAACTAATCGAGCGTTAAAACAGGACCTCGATGACGAATTCCTTTTCCGCAAAACATCTGAATGTTCTTAATACGAAGAACGTACACAGGTTGATCCTAAAGCGGAGGCTTTGGCGAATCAAAGGGAATCAGCTCTTGGTTTCTAAGGCAATTCGCTGCTGTGTATATGAGCCATCTATGGGAGACAGTGCACCGGGGTGACGGGTTTCATCGGATTTTTGAAGGACAGTTTGAATAATTTTGGAAAGGAGCTGGTATTCACCAAGAAAAAGAAAACAAAATGTCTTTATAAAATCTTAAAAAAGGACTGTCTCAGTTTGATATGCTCCCCTTAAGGTAGACAGATTAAAAAATAAAAAATCTGTTTTACCTTAGGGGAGTTTTTCTATGTATAAGCAATATACTACAGAGTTCAAGCTTGAAGTTTTACTTGCATATGAAAATCGAGAATGTACCATTCAAGAGCTTTGTAAAAGGTATAAAATTACTAAATATTCTTTAAGACAATGGTTGAAGGAATTTGGAAAAGCGGGTTTAGAACGTGCTAATACTTGGAAAGGTTATACCAAAGAACTTCAGGAAGCAGCTGTAAAAGATTATTTATCTGGTGAATTCTCACAGTACGAGATTGTTAGGAAATATGGTATTTCAAGTAGATCAGTACTTCAACGATGGATTAAGGAGTATAATAGCCATAGAGAATTAAAGGATACGTCGAAAGGAAAGACAAGCTCTATGACTAAAGGAAGAAAAACGACTTGGAATGAACGGATACAAATTGTGCTTGATTGTTTGAGGAACGGAAAAGACTATAAAAAAACAGCAGAAACTTATGAAGTTTCTTATCAACCAGTATATCAATGGGTGAAGAAGTATGGAAATGGTGGGGAAGAAGCGCTTAAAGACAAACGAGGAAGAAAAAAAGAAGAAGCAGAGTTATCTCCAGAAAAGAAAATGAAACGGGAGATGAAAAAGTTAGAAAGAGAAAATGAACGCTTACGTGCGGAGAATCTATTTTTAAAAAAGTTAGAGGAAATCGAAAGGAGGCGAAAATAAACCAAATCCGATTTGAAGACAAGTATGTATCCGGGAACTTCATGAGAAAGAGCACCGAAGCATTATCTTATTATGTGAAATCGCAGGTATTTCACGAGCTGCTTACTATAAGTGGTTGAAACGTTCGTCTTCCTCCCGAGAACTTCAGAATAAAGAAATCATAAAAGAGATGAAAGTTCTCCATGAGAAAGTGGACGGCATCTATGGTTACCGTCGAACGGCTTTGAATATAAATCGAAAGCTTGGTCAGCTCTTCAATCACAAACGTATTTACAGACTGATGAAAGTTGCCGGTATACAATTTGTTATTCGAAAAAAGAGGAAATATTTACATAAGTATCAGACATTTGAAGAATTATCTCTTGCGATTGATGAGTACGTCCATTTTTATAATTATGAAAGGTATCAAAAAAGACTAAACGGCCTTAGCCTCATGGAATATAGAGCTAAAGCCGTTTAGATATTTTTTTATTATTTCTACTGTCCACTTGACAGGGGGCAGTTCAGATTAATACTGAAACAGCCCTATTTTCTAATATGACCCGTACGGGATTCGAACCCGTGTTACCGCCGTGAAAGGGCGGTGTCTTAACCGCTTGACCAACGGGCCATGAATGGCGGAGAAGGAGGGATTTGAACCCTCGCGCCGCTAATCGCGACCTACACCCTTAGCAGGGGCGCCTCTTCAGCCACTTGAGTACTTCTCCATATGGCTCCGCAGGTAGGATTCGAACCTACGACCAATCGGTTAACAGCCGATTGCTCTACCACTGAGCTACTGCGGAATGGAATGGGCCTAAATGGACTTGAACCATCGACCTCACGCTTATCAGGCGTGCGCTCTAACCAGCTGAGCTATAGGCCCGTAATGGAGCGGGTGATGGGAATCGAACCCACGACAACAGCTTGGAAGGCTGTGGTTTTACCACTAAACTACACCCGCATGAAAGGGCGGATGATGGGAATCGAACCCATGAATGCCGGAGCCACAATCCGGTGCGTTAACCACTTCGCCACAACCGCCATACGCATGTAATTTTAAATTATATCTAAATGGTGGCTCGGGACGGAATCGAACCGCCGACACAAGGATTTTCAGTCCTTTGCTCTACCGACTGAGCTACCGAGCCAAAAATGAAGCGGTCCCGACGGGAATCGAACCCGCGATCTCCTGCGTGACAGGCAGGCGTGATAACCGCTACACTACGGGACCAAATTGCGGGGGCAGGATTTGAACCTGCGACCTTCGGGTTATGAGCCCGACGAGCTACCAGACTGCTCCACCCCGCGATAATAAGATAACAATGATATGGCGGAGGAAGAGGGATTCGAACCCCCGCGCGGTGTAACCCGCCTGTCGGTTTTCAAGACCGATCCCTTCAGCCGGACTTGGGTATTCCTCCGTAACGAATTCAAAAAAAATATAAATGGTGGACCTTGTAGGACTCGAACCTACGACCGGACGGTTATGAGCCGTCTGCTCTAACCAGCTGAGCTAAAGGTCCGGAAACATAGCGGCGGAGGGGATCGAACCCCCGACCTCACGGGTATGAACCGTACGCTCTAGCCAGCTGAGCTACGCCGCCATTATCCAATCTATATTTGGTGGAGCCTAGCGGGATCGAACCGCTGACCTCCTGCGTGCAAAGCAGGCGCTCTCCCAGCTGAGCTAAGGCCCCTTTTTTGTCATCATGGTCGGGAAGACAGGATTCGAACCTGCGACCCCATGGTCCCAAACCACGTGCTCTACCAAGCTGAGCTACTTCCCGGAAGGAAATTAAAACGCGCCCAAGAGGAGTCGAACCCCTAACCTTTTGATCCGTAGTCAAACGCTCTATCCAATTGAGCTATGGGCGCATATTTTATAATGTTAATGATGCCGAGGACCGGAGTCGAACCGGTACGGTAGTCACCTACCGCAGGATTTTAAGTCCTGTGCGTCTGCCTATTCCGCCACCCCGGCGGGATATATGGAGCGGAAGACGGGATTCGAACCCGCGACCCCCACCTTGGCAAGGTGGTGTTCTACCACTGAACTACTTCCGCAAACAGTGCGGGTGAAGGGAGTCGAACCCCCACGCCTTACGGCGCCAGATCCTAAGTCTGGTGCGTCTGCCTATTCCGCCACACCCGCGGAAATGGTGAGCCATGCAGGATTCGAACCTGCGACCCTCTGATTAAAAGTCAGATGCTCTACCGACTGAGCTAATGGCTCATTTTTGCCCGCCATATTTTCCTAAAATAACATTTAACCCTGCACTATCTCTTTTTTAACAACAAACCATGCTTGTCACAAAAAAGATTATACTATATCAGGTTAAATATGTACATAGCCAATTCTACTTTTTTACATCAAATATGGTGCCGGCCAGAGGACTTGAACCCCCAACCTACTGATTACAAGTCAGTTGCTCTACCAATTGAGCTAGACCGACAGTCTCGCACTCGCATATAAAAATAGATGGTGGAGGATGACGGGATCGAACCGCCGACCCTCTGCTTGTAAGGCAGATGCTCTCCCAGCTGAGCTAATCCTCCGGATGAAAAGGCCCGGCAACGTCCTACTCTCGCAGGGGGAACCCCCCAACTACCATCA
>NZ_BKZR01000004.1:0-110413 GCF_008974225.1 Weizmannia acidilactici
CTCTCTCTTTTCCGTAAAATCCATAATATATGTTTAATCTTATCATAGTGCAGGGGCCAGTCAAAGCGGATTGTTGAAAAAACGCACGAATTTAAAAGGTACTTTTATTTTGCCCAGTTTTTACAGCCGTAATCCGGAAAATTTGCAAAACACAGGTGCATCCTTTTTTGGAATTCCTGGAGCCTGTATTAAAAAAAGGCTGCCTAGGCAGCCTTTTTTTCGCTCAAAGCCAAACATATGTAATTATTTTACTGCGTCTTTAAGCGCTTTTCCCGGTTTGAATGCAGGCACTTTGCTTGCTGCAATTTCGATTTCCTCACCGGTTTGAGGGTTTCTTCCTTTTCGGGCTGCGCGTTCGCGCACTTCAAAGTTGCCAAAACCGATTAATTGGACTTTGTCTCCTTTTGCCAATGCATTTTGGATTGTATCGAAAACAGCATCAACTGCTTTTGTGGTGTCTTTTTTGGAAAGTTCCGTAGCTTCCGCCACCGCATTGATTAAATCAGTTTTGTTCATTCCATTCACCTCCTCCCAGAGAAACTTAGAAGGCATTTCCAGTTTCTAGTCATCATTGTATACGGTTTTTCATCATATTAAACGTTAAAAACCGATAGAATTAGGCATTTCAGCAACACCAATTCTGTTAAAAGATTATCATAATCGCATGGTGGGTGCAAGAAAAATTCGCTAATAGAGGGAAACTTTTCATCTTTTTTCCAAAAATGAAAGGTGGAAATGGAGGAATCCAGGGTTACAGGCAACAAAAAAGGGAATACCGCGTATCCCCTTTACAAAATAATGGCGATCAGGCCGCCCGATCCTTCATTGATGATCCGTTCAAGCGTTTCTTTCAGTTTATAGCGGGCGTTTTCCGGCATGAGCGACAGTTTTGCTTGGATCCCCTCCCTGACGATCGAGCTTAAATTGCGGCCGAATATATCGGAATTCCAAATCGACAGCGGGTCATCCTCAAAATCCTGCATGAGGTACCGCACAAGTTCTTCGCTCTGTTTTTCCGTCCCGATGATCGGCGCAAATTCCGATTCCACATCGACTTTGATCATGTGGATGGAAGGCGCCACCGCTTTGAGCCGGACGCCGAAACGCGACCCCTGGCGGATGATTTCCGGTTCGTCAAGACTCATATCCTGCAAGGACGGGGAAGCGATACCGTAACCGGTCTGTTTCACCATTTTTAAGGCATCGGAAATCTGGTCGTACTCTGACTTTGCATGGGCAAAATCCTGCATCAGTTCGAGCAGATGGTCTTTTCCGCGGATTTCGACGCCGACAATTTCTTTTAAGACCTGGTCATACAGTTCATCCGGCGCCTCGAGGTCGATTTCCGCAACCCCCTGACCCATCTCGATGCCGGCAAGGCTCGCACTTTCAATAAAGTCATATTCGTTAAACGCCTGCACAACGCGGTCGACATCGCGAAGCCGTTTAATGTCTTTCACCGATTCTTTCACGGAGTTTTGGTAATTTTCCCTTAGCCAGTGGTTCTCTTTTAACACCATCACCCAGCTCGGTAGATTTACATTTACTTCCAGAACCGGGAATTCAAACAGCGCTTCCCGCAACACATTTAAGACATCGGCCTCGCGCATGCTTTCAACGGACATCGCCAAAACCGGCAGATCGTATTTTTCCTGCAGTTCTTTTCTCAGTATTTCCGTTTCCGGGTGGTGCGGCTTTGCCGAATTCACGACGATGATAAACGGTTTCCCGACTTCTTTTAATTCCGCAACAACCCGTTCTTCCGCCTCCACGTAATCTTCGCGCGGAATTTCGCCGATCGTGCCGTCCGTTGTAATGACGACTCCGATGCTGGAATGTTCCTGGATCACTTTTCGTGTGCCGATTTCCGCCGCTTCATGGAAAGGAATCGGCTCTTCGTACCAAGGCGTGTGGATCATGCGCGGCCCGTTTTCGTCCTCATACCCTTTTGCGCCTGGAACCGTATAGCCGACGCAGTCGACAAGCCGGATGTTCACGTCAAGCCCTTCATCGACATGGACGGCGACCGCCTGGTTCGGCACAAATTTCGGTTCGGTTGTCATAATCGTTTTCCCGGCCGCGCTTTGCGGCAGTTCATCCTGCGCCCGGGTTCTGTCCGCTTCATTTGCAATATTCGGAAGCACGACCAGTTCCATGAATTTTTTGATGAAAGTGGATTTGCCTGTTCTGACTGCGCCTACAACGCCTAAATAAATATCGCCACCTGTACGTTCTGCAATATCTTTAAAAATATCTACCTTTTCCAAAAAGATTCCCTCCCCACATTCGTTCCCGGGACAAAGCATCATTGAGTTGATGATAGGACACTATATGTGTATGATGTTGTCCGACCGCCTTATGTCTATGAAATGAATTTTTTTATAGATTTACAGAAAAGGGCCTGATGAAGGGTTATTACAGCAGAATCCGCTCGCTTTCTACGGGCGGTCCGATCCCCCCATCCGGCGCATCTCGTTGCGGGGACTCGACCGGCCCGCTTTTCCCGCAGGAGTCCCACGGATTCCGCTTTAAAATACCTTGTGAACAGCGGGATGTAATCATGATCATAACCCGTAAAAAAATAAACCCTTTCTCTAACAATATATTGGCAGAAGAAAGGGTTATGACTAATTTGCCATAAATACCGGCTCATTTTTTTCATTGACTGTATAAGGAAGGGAATATGCGGGAACGTAAGGGGATCCCTCCGTTAAAAGCACACGGATATCCTCTCCCTTTTTAAAAGGGCGTTTGCTACTTTTTAAAGCCTTGGCTAGATCCCTCCGGTAATCGACATAGATTTCCCCTTTTCCCGTAATGACAAGCGGAAGTTTTTGGTGCGTATACGGCGATACGACATATGGGGCTTTTTTGTAGCCCAGTTTTTTAAAATCCAAGGTGTATACGTTTCTTGCAATCTCCTTTTTAAACGGCGGGTAACCTTGGGAAGCAATCCTGATCTGCAGTTCTCTTATTTTATCCGGAATGCGGACGTCATAAATTTTCACCGTAGGCTTTTTTTCCGGATCAAAAATAATATATTGGAAGGTTCCTCCGCTTTCATAGGCGTTTGCCGGCGGTTCCGGCAAATAGTTTTTCGGCGCCTTCAGCTTGTTAAAATCAATCGGGTATTTTTGGTAAACCGGCGTATTTTGCCCCTTCGTTATGATCGGAAGCAGGCCGCCGTTATCTTTCCGGTACTCTTCGACCGCTTTCTGCACCATTGCAAGCTGCGCATCATCCAGGATCCCGCTTCCCGCCTTTTCTGCCTGCGGATACAGACAGCCGCCTAAAAAAGCGCAAAAAAATGCCGCCGATAACACCAAAAGCAGTTTCTTAAATCCCAAAAACCATCCCCCCTCCGGATCTAATTTGCCGGCCCGCTCAGCACGATATAGGCCATGATCAGGCCGCCGACAGCAAGACACGCATAAGCCAAGGCCGCTGCTGCCCATTTCATCACACTTGATTTCAGCTTGTACCTGCTGGCCATGATCATGACCATGGCCAAAAAGAAGAGACCCATGCCGAAAAGCGAGATCCACATGTTTGCCATCCCCCGTGACAAAATTACCCCCCCCTTTGCATTTTACAAATACCGCCATTTTTCCGTAAAACTTTGCGGACATTATATCATAAGTTTTCAAATTTTCCAATAATTGGCGGCAAAACAAAAGCCGGGGCAACAAATACATGCGCTCCGGCAAAAAAATGACAAATACCCAGCCTGCCAGTTTAAAGCTTTTTCATTTTCCTTAAAGAATATGCATGCATGGCCTTCTTGGCATCATAAGAAAGCCTACTTCCGTCCATGCAACGGCAAGCTATCAACCTTGGAACTGTTCATCGAGCATGTCCATTAAATCTTCCATTTCATGCTTTTTCAAACGCCCCATTAAATGGTCAACCGCTTCTTTCGGATTGAGATCCGCAAATAAAACATGGTAGAGGGCATCTGTAATCGGCATTTTTACATTAAATTTATGGGCGAGCTGGTAGGCGGCCTTCGTCGTCCGGACACCTTCAACCACCATGCCCATGCTGTTTAGCACATCATCCAGTTTTTTTCCTTTGCCGAGCATATTGCCGGCCCGCCAGTTGCGTGAATGCACGCTCGTACATGTAACGATCAGGTCTCCGATCCCGGCAAGCCCCAAAAACGTTAGAGGATTTGCGCCCATTTTCGTGCCGAGCCGGGCGATTTCCGCAAGCCCCCTCGTCATCAAGGCCGCTTTCGCATTGTCGCCGTAACCGAGGCCGTCCGAAATCCCGGCGGCAAGCGCAATAATATTTTTCAATGAGCCGCCCATTTCGACCCCGATGATGTCCGGATTCGTATATACCCGGAAATTAGAATTCATGAAAATATCCTGCGCCTTTTTGGCGGCCTGCATCTTTTTCGACGAAACGGTTACGGTTGTCGGATGGCGCAGGCTGACTTCTTCGGCATGGCTCGGTCCGGAGAGAACAGTCACATCTTGAAGGACCGCTTCCGGGATTTCTTCCTCAATCATTTCGGAAATGCGCATCAGCGAACCCGGCTCTATCCCTTTGCTGACGTGAATGATGGAAAGCGGCATTTTCCGCACTTCCACAATCTGCCGGCAAACATCGCGGATCGCTTTTGTCGGCACGGCAAGCACAATGGTATCAAGGCCCTTTAACGTTTCATCCAGCGAAAAATACCCTTTAATTTCGGGCTGAAGCTCGATCCCCGGCAAATAAAACGCGTTCATATGGGTACGGTTAATTTCGTCAATTTGCTCTTTTTTATTGCCCCACAGCCTGACCCGATAACCGTTGTCGGCCAAAACGATGGACAAGGCAGTTCCCCAGCTGCCCGCCCCGAGCACTGCGATCACTTTATCGTTTGACAAAAGAAACACCTTCTTCTTTTTTATTTGCGCGCGCGGGTAATGATCCTGATCGGCGTTCCGGTAAACCCGAATGCATCGCGGATACGGTTTTCCAAAAACCGCTCATAGGAAAAATGCATCAGTTCGGGATCATTAACAAAGACAACGATCGTCGGCGGTTTGACAGACACTTGCGTCGCATAAAAAATTTTCAGCCTCCGCCCCTTATCTGTCGGGGTCGGGTTCATTGCCACCGCATCCGCTATCACTTCATTTAACACGCTCGACTGTACGCGCATCGCATGGCTTTCGCTGACCGTCTGGAGCAGCGGAAATAACTGGTTGAGACGCTTTTTCGTCTTTGCCGACACAAAAATGACCGGCGCATAATCGAGAAACTGGAAATGGTCTCGGATTTTTTCCGTGAACTGATTCATCGTTTTTTCATCTTTTTCGACGACATCCCATTTATTCACAACAATGATCACGCCCCGGCCGGCCTCATGGGCATATCCCGCAATCCGCTTGTCCTGTTCGCGGATCCCTTCTTTACCGTTCAGCACAACGCAGACCACATCCGACCGTTCAATTGCCCTTAATGCGCGCAGCACGCTGTATTTTTCCGTGTTTTCATAGACTTTCCCTTTTTTGCGCATACCCGCTGTATCAATCATAACATAAGTCTGGCCCTCATAAGTATAGACGGTATCGACAGCGTCCCTTGTTGTTCCTTCGATGTCGCTGACGATGACGCGTTCTTCCCCTAAGATTGCATTAAACAAAGACGATTTCCCGACATTCGGCCTGCCGATAAAACAAAATTTAATCACATCCTCGCCGTAATCCTCATCGGTTTTTTCCGGGAAATGCTTGACAACTTCATCGAGCAGGTCGCCGAGCCCGAGGCCGTGCGCGCCGGAAATCGGGAACGGGTCGCCGAAGCCCAATGCGTAAAAATCGTAAATTTGCGCACGCATTTCGGGATTGTCAATTTTGTTGACGGCCAGCACAACCGGCTTTTTCGAACGATATAAAATTTTTGCCACCATTTCATCAGCTGAAGTGACGCCTTCCCTGCCGCTTGTGATAAAAATAATGACATCCGCTTCCTGTATGGCGATCTCGGCCTGCTGCCTGATCTGGTCGAGGAACGGTTCATCCCCGATATCGATGCCACCTGTATCAATAATATTAAATTCATGGGTCAACCATTCAGCTGAGCTGTAAATGCGGTCTCTCGTCACTCCCGGGACATCTTCCACTATGGAAACCCTTTCGCCGACAATGCGGTTAAAAATGGTCGATTTTCCCACATTCGGGCGCCCAACAATTGCCACAACCGGTTTTGCCACATGATTCACCCTTTCTGTCTCATTTCGCAAACAATATCAACTTTAGTAGTTTAACAATATTTTCCCGCCCAGGCAATACGACAATAAACTAACCCTGTTTTTCTTTTTTCGCACCCACTTTTCCGGATAAAGCATTGAAACAATGGTTAAACATTCCCCATCCGCATTGGAAGGCAAGAAACAATCCAATCATATCCAAGTACGGAGGCGCGCCGGCCGTCTGGGAAAAGCCCCATTTCATCAAAATCAGCGAGTAAATGATTTCCCCCTGCGCCGTCCCGATCACAGCGGTTGCAATGCCGGTAAGCGGCGAATCAAAAATCAGGTGCACGAGGATAAACAATAAAATGCTGTAACAAAATGTGCGGTCCGCCAAAATCCATACCGGATCATACATTTCAAACAAAAGCAGCCCCGCATAGCCCGTCATAACAATCCATACGCCAGCGAGCCGGTAAAAAAGCGCAAAACCTGAAAACCGCGCCAAAAATAAGTACCCTGCAGCAAGCATCACGGCTAAAGGACATTGCAGCTTTAAGCCGCCCACCGACAATTGGTAAGGAAAAGCAATAATGAAAAACAAAGAAAGGACAGCGGACGTAAGTCTCAAAGGGTGCCCTTTTTCCAGCAAAAATGTCGCCCAAATCCAAATTCCCCACATGATGCCCAAAAAAAGCGAACCGTCCATGGCGCACCTCCTTTTATTTCCATTATGGGAAAGATTGCGCCGGACTAATCGCAACATTGATGATTTTTTAGCCATACTATAAGCGGGGGTGAGTGTTATGGGCAAAGACCGCCAGGAGAAAAAACTACGTAAAAGCGGACGGGTGGAAAGCGACCGCGACCAGGCGTTCCATTACGCCGGGGCAACCCGTCTCGAAAGCCCGGAAGAAGCGCGCAAAAGGCAGTAAAAAAGAGTGCGTTGCGCACTCTTTTTTACTGTTTAAATTTTTTCAACTGGTCACCGACCACATCACCGAGCTGGAAGCCGGTATTTTCTTCAGGAAGATCGTAATCCGCCTCTGTATCCGCCTGTTCCAGTTCTTTGATGCTTAATGACAACCTGTGATCTTTTTCGTTTACATCGAGCACTTTGACCTTGACCTGCTGCCCCTCTTTCAGCACTTCATGCGGGGTGGAAATATGCCTGTGGGAAATTTGCGAAATGTGGACCAATCCCTCAACACCAGGGAAAACTTCAACAAACGCCCCAAAGGAAACAAGGCGCTTTACGGTGCCGGTAAGGACAATACCTTTCGGCGCTTTCTCCGCGATACCTTCCCACGGGCCCGGCAGCGTTTCTTTGACCGAAAGTGAAATCCGCCCGTTGTCACGGTCAACCGACAGCACTTTTACTTTTATGGTTTCCCCTTTTTTTACAACGTCGGACGGGGTCTCCACCCGCTCATGGGCAAGCTGGGAAATATGCACAAGCCCGTCAATGCCGCCGATATCGACAAAAGCGCCGAAACTCGTCAGCCTTTGCACGGTCCCCTCCAAAACCTGCCCGGCTTCCAGATGGTCAAGCACTTCCTGCCGCTTTTCTTCTTTTTCTTTTTCGACAACGGCACGGTGCGATAAAATCAGCCGGTTTTTTTCCTCATCCAATTCAACGATGAGAAAGGACAGCGTTTTCCCTTTATAATCGGAAAAGTCCTCCACAAAATGGTCTTCCACGAGGGAAGCCGGGACAAAGCCACGTACGCCGAGGTCAACAACAAGGCCGCCTTTTACAACTTCATTCACTTCCGCTTCTATGATTTCCTGGTTTTCAAATTTTTCCTTTAACTCATCCCAGGCTTTTTCGGCATCGTATTTCCGTTTCGAAAGAATGACGGCGTCCTCTTCCACTTTCGTGACGACAAGATCCAGCTCGTCCCCTTCTTTTACGGCATCCGAGGCTTTTTCAATATGGAGATTGGAAAGCTCGCTGATTGGGATGATGCCGTCCACTTTGCTTCCTTCAATGGAAACGAGCACCTGTTTTTCTTCCACTCTGACCACGGCCGCTTTGACCTTGTCCCCTACGGAGAGGGACCTTACTTCTATTTCATTCATTTCGTCTGACATATGTACTTCCTCCTTATCCGGCGCTTCAACTACAATTGAATATACCCGTTCTTTTCAAATTAAATTCGTATTATTCAAAAAGAAACTCTTTCCTATAAAATTTCTAACAAATTTTGCATTTTGTCAAGCAAAGAAGCTGCACGTTTATTGGGCAATTTTTTCCCGCGCCAATTCAAGGATTTTGTCCGCAACTTCTTCAATGCCCAGATGGGTCGTATCCAGTTCGACGGCGTCCTTCGCTTTGCACAGCGGCGAAACTTCACGCTCCGAATCAAGCCTGTCCCTCTCCTCAATTTCGCGTTTCAGCTCGTTGAGGTTGGAAGGGATTCCTTTCGCCAAATTTTCGGCATGGCGCCTTTCCGCACGCTCATCGACACTGGCAAGCAGGAAAATTTTCAATTCGGCATCCGGCAAAACTCTCGTGCCGATATCCCTGCCATCCATGACAATACCGCCGCCTTTGGCAAGTGCCTGCTGACGCTTCACCATTTCTTCCCGGACGGTGCGGTGTTTTGAAACGGCGGAAACTGAATTCGTCACTTCCCTTTCCCTGATTTTTCCGGTAACGTCTTCTCCGTCGACGAAAACAACCTGGCCGCACTCCCCGGACATGAGGCGGATTTCGGTCCTGTACAAAAGTTCCGCAAGCGCTTTGCCATCTTCCACATCAACCCCGTTCTCAAGCGCTTTGTATGTAAGTGACCGGTACATAGCCCCTGTATCAATGTAAATATAATTCAATTTCTCGGCAACTTTTTTTGCCGCCGTACTTTTCCCGGCCGCTGCGGGACCGTCGATGGCAATATTGATTTTCTTCATACAACGAATTCACCCTATTCTCTCTTGTTGCTGTAGCATGACCATTTGCCGCTGGGGCAACGGATAAAAGGTTACACCCTTTTATAGTGTACCATAAAATGGGGAATCCTCCTATCCATGAAACATATTTGTTATCCGGCAAATCCTTTTTTACGCAGCTCCACCTGCTGTTCGAAACAGAACCGCATAATGCGCTGCCTGTCCAAGGCGGTCGTATCAAGGAACTTTAATGATACCACGGGTTTGCCGCTGCTTTCAAAAAGCCGGACGACGGAAATCAACATTTTCAGGTACACATGGCCGTCTTTCATCGGCAGTACGAGCAGCGCTTTCCCCTCTTCATTCTCCCTGAGCCGTACACCTTCCGGAATGTAGACGGCGCAGCCCCCAGAACTGATATCTTTCGTTACCGCTGTCATTTTAATATTGGATTCGGGAAAGCGGAGCGCGATATCGAGCGCCGCATCCACCCTGACATACTGCCGGCGCTGGATTTTACGGATTTGTTCCGGAGCTGGTTCTGATAAAATGAGCATCGGGATATTGCCGAGTTCCCTGCCGGTGATTTTTGCCGAAAAACGGTAGGCAATCCGGTTATCCGAAACAAATTCCACGAACAGCGCCTGCCCGATTAACAAAAATACGATCCGGTTCGTCTCCACGTCGATCGGGTAATCAATATAGATGCCCCCGTCCCGGATGTCGGCTATTTTGCATCTGTATTTCCTGCCTGTGTCTTTGTCCTCAAGCGCCAATGGCATCCCGACTTTTAACATGTTCCAAAACCCCTTCTAAACGATTCCAATTTTATTATGACATAGGCGGGGCCATTTTGTACCATTTTTTGCATGTTTTTTGTTGAGAAATTCACTTGCCGATGATTCTTCCGCCAAAAAAGCCCGGCCGAATTTGCCGGGCAATGGCTAAATGGACTTGCCGTACGTCCTTTCCGTATCTTTCAGCTTTTCCACTTTTTCTTCGTCCCCGTTTTCGGCATTGATATAAATCCGGTACGTATCATCATTCAATACGCCCAAAAATTCATAGCAAAGTACTTCACGGTTTAAATCGCCCGTGATGATGGCAAGACGTTTTTCCATTACCTTAAGCTTCGGATTTACACGGCTTCTCGCCTCTTTTTCGCTGATTTTTGGCTTTGGAATGACCCGTTTTTGATGGCTCCTTAGAAAGTCATCGGCCATAAACCCGACGACTTGTCCATTGTCAAGCGCCACTTTCATTTTAACCGTTTCCGGATAAATCCGCACATCACCTTGTTTCGCAACAAAGGAAAAGACACCTATGTTATCATATTGCGAGCTTTCAAACATCTCCATTTTCTCAAAATGGTGCTTGTTTAAAAATTGGGCGGCTTTTTGCGATGCTTCGTTTAAGCTAATGTTTTGTCTGCCGATCGTGCGCTTGTGAAAAAACCAGATCGGATATCCGCCTTTTCTCGTGATGTCGGCGGTAATTTCATGACCGTCTTTGTCTTTCAGCGATACGCTGTAAAAGGAAAAATGCGCGCCTTTTTCATTCGGTTTCGCTTCAGCGGACCGGGTGTTTTTGATGCCCGCATAGTTTTTGGCTGTTTCAATTGCTTCTTTTTTGCTGACCATCCTGCCTTGTAAATGTTTATAGTTATCATCGCGGTTTTGGAAGTTCGCAAAAGAAGGGCTGTTCAAGTCTGCATTGTCGTAGCCTTTAACCGTCCTTTCCACCGTCTTAAACCCGTCGATAATCGTATTGTCCTTCGCTTCCTTCCCGGTGGCAAGCGCCAGCTCGACATCCATCCAGCGCAAATTGTTTTGCAGGACGTTTTTCTGGACATCTCGCAATTCATCCTGAATATCACGGCTTTGCGCATACAATTTTTTTAACGAAGCATACTCTTTGTCTGTTAACGGCTCTTTGTCCAGATCGCGCACGGCTGTCCGGTAGCTGAAGTTCCCGATATTGACCAGGAACTCTTCCGTTTTATTGAACGGAAGCAGCGACAAAGGCAGCTGGCCGACATCGGCATGCGCTTCCGATGTCAGGCGCCACACTTCCGCCAATGCCGGCGAAAGCGATTTTTGCGAATTCATCGCGAGCGTGTTGCCGATTTCATCGTGAAGCAGATCCATTTTATAAGTAAGATCATGAAATGCCCTTTGGTACGTATTTTCGGCATTCAATAAAACCGCCTGCTTATCGCGGTGCTCCTTGTAAGCCCAGGCCGCCGTCCCCGCAAGCCCAAGGGCCAGTACAACGATCAATATCCGTTTTGCCATGTTTGATCCCCCTTACTTGCAGAAAATATGTTTGCCAATTTGCTTAATTTGCGGCCTCGACCAGATCCACTTGCTCGTTGCAGTCGCGGGATTAAAATAATAAAGCGCATTTCCCGACGGGTCCCAGCCGTTGATTGCATCCAAGGCGGCTTTTTTCGCCGTATCGTTCGGCGTCAGCCAAATCTGCCCGTCGGAAACAGCCGTAAATGCGCCAGGCTCAAAAATGACGCCGGAAATCGTGTTCGGAAAAGACGGGCTGTCGACCCGGTTCAGGATGACCGCCGCCACCGCCACCTGCCCTTCATACGGTTCGCCGCGTGCTTCGCCATAAACGGCCTGAGCCAGGAGGCGGATATCGTTTTGCGAAAAGCCGTTCGGCACATTGGATGTTGTGGCGGCTTTATTTACGGACATGTTTGAAGTTTGTTTTTTCGCACCGCCGTAATACGTAAATTTTTTACCGCTGTTGACCATGGATTTCACGTAAGCGGCGTCATATTTCGATGCTTTCACGAGTTTTGCTTTGACTCGGTCGCCCGCCAGCCCGTCGACCGGAAGCCCGAAAGCCGCCTGGAAATTTCTCAGAGCCCAGTATGTACTCCATCCGAAAACACCGTCAATGGCGCTCCTGTAATAACCTATATATTGCAGCCTCGCCTGCAGTTCAATCACATCGTCCCCAACCGCCCCTTTTTGGATAACCTGATCCGTGAATGCGTATGCTGGCTCTGCACTTCCGGCAGTATAAAGCGCTGCCATAGCCGCCAGCACGATCAGGAATTTCATACAGCCGTTGTATTTCATTCCGCATACCCCCAAAATTGGTGAAGAATTAACCGTAGTTTTTGGAGAATGCGGGAATTTTATGCAAAAGCTTTTGTACGGCTGGTATCCTGCCGGAAAATTAAAAAGGGATGTCCCAAAGTCAGTAACTGACCAAGGACACCCCTTTTAAGTTATGTATGATGAATAGGTAATTGACCTTGTTGATGATCGCGGAATTTACGAGACTCCTGCAGGAAAAGCGGGCAAGAAGAAACCCCGCAGTGAAGTACGGGCAAGGAGGCCTGGATAAGACCGCGGAAAGCGATCATCAACCGTAAATAAGAAACAGAGAAATTCCAAAAAGATTATAAAGTTTGCTGCGTTCCTGCAGCTTCCTGCGCAAAATGCTGGGCGGAAAGGCTGTGCGCTTGCTTTGCTTTTTTCAGGCTGAGCCACCAGAGCCCGAACATAAACGGGATCATGTAATACAGCCATTTTTGCTGGGTAAGCATGATCAAGTCATAAAAGCCGTGCAATGTAAACGGCAGGGCAAAAGAAAGGAACAGCCACCCTTTTTTGTGCGGTGAAAACCTTGCTTTTCCTAAATAATAACCCATGATGACTCCGAATAAAGCATGGCTTGATACCGGAAGCAGTGCGCGGCCAAATGCAAGATACACCCCGCCTGAAAACAGCGACAAGATGTTTTCAATCGTGGCGAAACCGAGCGAAACGCTGACGCCGTATACAATTCCGTCAAATGGTTCAGTAAATTCCCTGTTATAAAATACAATGATTGCCAAAATCAGCCATTTGCAAAATTCTTCGGGCAAAGAGGAATGGAAAAAGGCATACCGGAGACTGCCCGAAAGCCAGTTTTCGTGCGTGATGACAAACTGGACGAACATCACCGGCAGCGTTACGAGCGCACCGTACAAAAAAGCTTTGGCTACAGCAAGAATCGGCTCCGGTTCGAACTGGTCCCGCAAATAAAAATAACAGAGCAGGGCAAACCCGGGTGCGATGCCGGCTGATAAAAGGACAAGCATAACCAACCTCTCTTTTCTTAAGGAATCGTGTTTCCGCGTCCCGTTAATGTGTTATCTTTATCGTAACACGAAAAGATTGGAAAAGAAACACCGGCCCCGGAAAAACCATTCCGGCACAAAAGGCCGGTTAAACATTTTCCCGCGCCCGAATCGCTTCAGCAATCAGGCCGCCGTGGAAACGTCCGTTTTCGATAAAAATTTCATTGGCATTATTTCCCGCCGCAATGACGCCTGCAATGAAAATCCCTTCGACATTTGTTTCCATCGTGTCTTCCCGGTATTGCGGCCGCCCCGTTTCCGGATCGATTTCGACGCCCATTCCACGCAGAAAAGAATGGTCTGGATGATAACCAACCATCGCAAACACAAAATCGTTTTTGATTTCCTTTTCTTCCCCGCCCGCTTTATAAACTACGCTGTGTTCTTTGATTTTTTTTACATTCGCGCGGAATTCCATTTTCACTTTCCCGTGGCGGATCAGCGAGTCGAATTCCGGCAAAATCCACGGCTTAATGCTTTCAGAATATTTGTCCCCGCGGTACAGGACCGTTACGCGCGCCCCCGCCTTATTCAACTCAATAGCGGCATCAACGGCCGAGTTTTTCCCTCCGATGACAACGACATCCGTGTCAAAAAACGGGTGCGCTTCTTTGAAATAGTGGAACACTTTACTTAAATTTTCCCCCGGCACATCCATCATGTTCGGGTTGTCGTAATACCCGGTTGCAACGATCACATAAGGTGTTTCATATTCATTTTTCGAAGTCTTTACAACAAAATTTCCGTCCGCCTGCTTTTCCACGCTTTCCGCTTTTTCGAACCGGTTGATGCGGAGCTGTTTCAGCCTCGCCACTTCCCTATAATACGTGAGCGCCTGGTTGCGCTTCGGTTTTAAGTTTTCTGTAATAAACGGCACATCACCGATCGCAAGCCGGTCGCTTGAGCTGAAAAATGTTTGGTGCGTTGGATAATGGTAAATGGCATTCACAATATTCCCTTTTTCGATGACAAGCGGATTTTTCCCGATTCCCTGTAAACTTATGGCGGCTGCCAATCCGCACGGGCCGCCCCCGATAATGATACAATCTTCTTTCTGCATATTTCCTCATCCCTTTCACGAAAACTGTCGATATGTAAAAAAGTTTCCCCCTGAAGCGGCCGCAACATGAAAGGCCACCCATTGAAAAATCTCCCACCGTTTCACGACAGGAGATTTTACGTGCGCATCCTTTTAAATCCAGCCCCTGAATCTGCAGGCTTCCGCCACCCTCCTCACGCCGACCATATAAGCGGCAAGGCGCATATTTACCCGGCGGAACTGGGCGGTTTTGTAAACCGTATCGAACGACTGGACAAGAACTTTTTCAAGCTTCTCATTGACTTCTTCCTCCGTCCAGTAATACCCCTGGTTATTTTGTACCCACTCAAAATACGAAACCGTTACGCCGCCGGCCGATGCAAGCACATCCGGCACAAGCAGGATGCCGCGGTTCGTTAAAATTTCGGTAGCCCCCAGCGTGGTTGGGCCGTTTGCCGCTTCTACCACAATTTGCGCCCGGATATTATGGGCATTTTCTTCAGTAATTTGGTTTTCAATGGCCGCCGGAACCAAAATATCGCAGTCCAGCTCGAGCAGTTCCTTGTTTGTAATCGTATTTTTGAACAGCGTCGTAACCGTCCCGAAACTGTCGCGGCGGTCCAGCAAATAGTCGATATCAAGGCCTTTCGGGTCATACAGCCCGCCGTAAGCATCCGAAATGCCGATTACTTTTGCTCCGGCATCATGCATGAACTTTGCAAGGAAGCTTCCGGCATTGCCGAAACCTTGGATCACAACCCTGGCGCCTTTTAATTCTATGCCTTTTTTCTTCGCCGCTTCACGGATGCAGATAGTCACCCCTTTGGCCGTTGACGATTCACGGCCGTGCGAGCCCCCGAGCACAAGCGGTTTGCCCGTAATAAACCCCGGCGAGTTGAATTCATCGATTCGGCTGTACTCATCCATCATCCAGGCCATGATTTGCGAGTTCGTAAACACATCCGGTGCCGGAATGTCTTTTGTCGGGCCGACGATTTGGCTGATCGCCCTGACATAACCGCGGCTCAAGCTTTCCAGTTCGCGGAAAGACATTTTGCGCGGGTCGCAGACGATACCGCCTTTTCCTCCCCCGTAAGGCAGATTGACGATACCGCACTTCAATGTCATCCAGATGGACAAAGCTTTTACTTCGTTTTCCGTGACATCCGGGTGGAACCTGACGCCGCCTTTTGTCGGTCCGACCGCATCGTTATGCTGCGCGCGGTACCCCGTAAAAATTTTAACCGTACCGTCATCCATTCTGACGGGAATTTTCACCGTTAACATGCGAATCGGCTCTTTTAAAAGTTCATATACTTCTTCAGGGTATCCAAGCTTTTCAAGAGCCTCATGGATAATTGTCTGTGTTGATTTTAGCACATCTCGACTTGCTTCCGTTGTTTGGTGATCTGCACCCTTATCGGCTGCCATTATCGCAAACCTCCTAGATACATAAGAAATATCTGCTTTTAAAATTAGTATACAACTTTCATTTGCGAATGAAAACCGCAAATGCACGCCGGCCGTTTACCGGAAATGCTCGAGGATCCTGTGGAGCGCGCCGTTTTCAAACACTGCAAGGCCGTATTCCCGTACCATAAAAGGGGAAATCCTCGCGCGTTCCCCGTATTCAAGGAAAAACGGCGCCATTTTTGCCCCAGGTTCAACAAGCAGATAATAACGTTCCTCAAAACAATAAAGGCTTGTTTCGGCGATTTGGCCCACATTTTTTAAAAATCGTGCCAGCGCAATGACCTCTTCAATGGATTGAAACCAGTACACGTCTTCCTGCAGCGGGTTGTCTTCATCAAACCAATCCCGTCCGGATGTTGCCTCGTCCTCCTCTCCCAAAGTCAAAATTAATACCATTTCATGGACACTCAAAGAATATATTTCGATCGAGAGCATTTCGCTCCCGCCAACATCGTATGCCTCATCCGCCAATTCAAGCATTTCATCAAATAAATGGTTCCAAACGGGCGAATCCAGGTCATTTACAAGGATGCCGCGTTCCGTCAACTCATCAAACGAAATGGAGTATTTAATTTTGTTGGATGAAATCCGTTCGAGTTTCATATTTTTCCGCCCCCTGCATACGGCTCTTACCAATATAGTATGTAGTGGGGGAAAGAAGGTTCATAGGCCGCTTGAACCGCGGTTGCTTTTAATTGTAATTAAATGCGTTTCCGGCTTCGCGCCGAGTCGCAGCGGAACAAGGGTGGTGCCGTAACCGTTGCTTGTTAAGTGGATCATGTTGCGGATTTTTCTTACGCCACCGCTCCTGTACCTGCTAATTCCGAAAAGGCGGATCTGACCGCCGTGCGTATGGCCGCTTAACATCACATGGATATGGTCCAATTCGTGGAGCTGGTAAACCATTTTCGGATTATGGCTGATTAAAATCCGGAAATCATCCGGCTGCACTTGTTCGAGCGCTTCATCGAGATTCTCCTGCTCCATCGTTAAATCATCGACACCGATCAGCGCAATCCGCTTTTCCCCACCTAAATGGAGAAAATACGCCGTATTCCGCAGCGAGTGGACGCCCGATGCGGAAAAAATTCCGTTCAGTTTTTCCGCATCAATCTCATAATCATTATTTCCCCACACAAAGAAAACGGGGCCGATTTTTTTCAGCAGGCGCAAGTTTTCTTCCACCCTGCCAAGTGGCACTCCTTTTTCGAGCAAATCGCCGCCGATGATGGTAAACCGCGCCTTGCCAAGCACCTCTTCCACGATTTGGGGGTGGATTTTCCGCCTGTGGATATCGGAAATAAAAAAAAACGTGCACGGTTCCTGCCCGTCCGGATAGGCATCCACACAAAACTCGTGTGTGATCAGCCTGTTCATGGATGCTTCATACCGCATATATACCAATAAAATGATTCCGCACAAAACCGCAATCCATAAAAATGCGAACATATATGAGCTCCTATTCTGAAAATCTCGGGCCGGCCCAAAAAACAAAACCGGGCACGTTCCCGCGGCTTTCCTTAAACTTCCGCCTATATCAGTATTATATCTTAATCGCGGTAGATGAAAAGAATTCCGTTTTGATTTTTGTCATGGCGGCTGAATCAGGCACATAAAATGGAAGAGACTATAAATGTCAGGAGGATTGTGATGAGCACACCTTTTAAAACATACCATCCTTTTATCGGGCCGTTTGACCCCTGCCCGCCGATAAAGGAAAAAGTGTATTCAACGCCGCCGCACCTTTACATGGGATTCCAGCCGCCGAATTTGCCGCAGTTTCCGCCTGCAGAAGCTTTGGCGCGCGGAACACTTTGGATGCCGCTTTATGACCCTTATTACAGCCCTTATGAACGGGCAAAGGAATGATCATCATGAAACAGCTTCCGAAAGAATATTATACATTGCTCGAAGAACTGCAGGCGCTCGATTTTACGATTTTGGAACTGAACCTTTATTTGGATACGCATCCAGGCGACAAGGCAACCGTTGAACAATATAATACGCTCACAGGCGCCAGGAAAAAAGTAAAAAAGGAATTTGAAAAACAGTTCGGTCCGCTGACGAGCTTCGGTTATAGTTACTCTCCTTACCCTTTCCACTGGAAAGAAGCACCTTGGCCATGGCAAGTATAACTTCAAAAGGAGTGGATGAACCGAATGTGGATATATGAAAAAAAACTGCAGTATCCGGTCCGGGTCAGTACCTGCAACCCAAAGCTAGCAAAACTTCTTATCGAACAGTACGGCGGCGCGGACGGGGAGCTTGCGGCAGCGCTCAGATATTTGAACCAGCGCTATACGATACCGGATAAAGTGATCGGGCTTTTAAACGACATCGGCACGGAAGAATTCGCCCATCTCGAAATGATTGCGACAATGGTGTATAAACTCACAAAAGACGCGACACCCGACCAGCTGGAAGCTGCCGGGCTAGACCGCCATTATGTCGACCATGAAAAAGCACTCCATTACCATGACGCGGCCGGTGTGCCTTGGACGGCGACATACATCCAGGCAAAAGGCGACCCGATCGCGGATATATATGAAGATATTGCCGCAGAGGAAAAAGCAAGGGCCACCTACCAGTGGATCATCAATTTAAGCGACGACCCGGATTTAAATGACGGGCTCCGTTTTTTGAGGGAGCGGGAAATCATCCATTCGCAGCGGTTCCGGGAAGCCGCGCAAATTTTAATAGAAGAAAGAAACCGAAAAAAAATTTTTTAAGAAGATGCCCGCCATCTTCTTATTTTTTCTATTGACTGCAAAATCCGCTTTCCCCCGCCCGAGCCTTTTTATTTATTTTCATGGTATAAGTTAATGTCGAATTCTTTTTGCATCATTTCAAATACTTTGTGACGCTCCTTCCAACTTTCCCCTTTCCATAAATCTTTGCTTTTGTCAATGATTTCGCAGCGGAGCGCATGGAATTCTTTTTCAGCCTTTTCCCTTTTGTCGAACCAAATTTTGCTCATCCCCCATAGGGCGGCAGCGCAAAGCAGCAAAAACATTTGGAAAGGACTGGCGGCTATGCCGGAAAACGTGGCAAACATGGATCCGGAATCCCCAAAAGACCGGTAGACAACATAAGCCCAGCCGAACGTGTAAAAAACGCTTGTCCATAAAACGGCAAGATGGCGTTTCCGGTACCGCTCGTATTTCTTCTTGCGCTTTACTACATTTGTGAGCATTTGTTTTGTTGCTTCATCCGTGCCATGGCCAAGCCCGCTGATTGACGGCTCCATATCGATCACCCCTATCCCCAACTATATGCGTCTGTCCAACATTCCATGACAGACGGAAGCCGGAACAGCAGGAAAATTATCGATGGAACAAATATGTATAACAAAAATATACGGCAACCGGTACAAGCATAAAAAATACAACCAGTACATTGATGAGCGGGATTTTGGACTGCTCTTTCGTCCGCCCATGGTCCCTCCGCTCCGTGCGGGATGCGTAGGCCGGATACCGCTCAGTCCCTTTCCGCTGCCCTGACGGCTTCTTTTCGATCACTTTTTCAAGCTTCTGCCGTCCTTTTTCCATTTCTTTTTCAAATAATTCGTCGGACATGGTAACCCCTTCCCAAAACGCGGGCTAAACGCCCCATTTTTTGATGCGGATCCCCAATAAACAATCAATAGTAAAATGCATCACCATCACCGCAAGCAGGTTTTCATGCGAAAATACGTAAACGAGCCCTACCCAAAAGCTCAACAGCAACACGTTTGCAATTAAGTACCAGTGGTTCCAGTAGCGGATATGCATGGCGGCAAAAATCATGCTTGCCCAAACCAGGCCGAAATGCGTCTGGATCATCCCCCGGAACAGCAGTTCTTCCGCAAAGGCGACAAATGCGGTCAAGGCTATGATGGCGGGAACGGAACGAGTGCGGAAAATCCGCTCATTCAAACCCCCGTCGTCATAATAAGCTTTCGGCAGGATTTTCATCAGCGCGGAATCCAATATCACGACAATGATCCCGTTTACTAAACCATATCCCCATACGCTTAAATCTATGCGGAAGTGCCGGAAAAAAGAAGCGGCATCCGGAAATAAAAACAAGCCGAGCACAACAGAAACAAAGATGAGAATCAGCTGCGTCAAGACCAGATGGAAAATCAGTTCACGGTCCTTCAATTCCTTAATGATATCTGTCTGCTTTTTTCTAACCATTTTGTTCACTTCTTCTGAATATTTTTTGCAGCAAAAAATCCCATGCCGGCAGCGTTTCCGCAACCCTTTGCACCGCCTGTTTTTCTTCGTACAGGCCGACATCAAATCCGCAAATATCGCAGCAATTCTCCTTTTCGGAGAAGGCCGGTTCCCCGAAATAACGTAAAATTTCCTGCCGGCGGCATGCTTCGGAACGGACCCAGTGCTCCATCTCCTTTAACTTGCGGCGCTTGTATGCCATCCTTTCGTCGCGGATGGAAGCCACTTTAAGGGTCCATTCTTCTTCCGGCAATTGCAGTTTTTTGTAATGCTGGAGGAAACTGTACTGCTGCTCGGTACACCCTAAAGCAAATTCCGCATCCTTTACATCCCCCTTCCATCCGCTGAACGCAGCAATTTGGGAATGGGTCGGAAGCTCTGATTCAATCAGCTGGAGCGGAAGCAGCTCATCGCCCGCCGTGTACAAAAGGATGGCAATGCTCGGCAAACCGTCACGGCCGGCCCTGCCGATTTCCTGCAAATAAGATTCCATTTGCAACGGGAAATGGAAATGGATGACAAAGCGGATATCCGCCTTATTGATCCCCATGCCGAACGCGCTCGTTGCGCAAATAATGCCGATCTGCCCGTATATAAATTGCTGCTGGATTAAAATCCTTTGCTCCTGGTCGACACCGCTGTGGTAGGCGGCCGTTTCGGCGATTCCTTCAAGCCGCAGCCGCTCCGCCATTTCCTCAGCCGCCTTTTTACTGGAAAAATAAATGATTCCCGGCTTTTTTAACGTTTTCGCATAAGCAATGAGTTTTTCTTCTTTTTCGCGGTAAGAGCCGGTACAGTCCACTTTAAAGGCGATATTGGGTCGGTTGACAGAATAAATAAAACGCTGTGGAGCCCTCAACTCGAGATATTTGCAAATATCCTCCCTTACTTGTTCCGTCGCGGTGGCGGTCAAGGCCAGGGTAAGCGGCATTCCTAAACTTTTACGGACTTCGCCAAGACTCAAATATTCGGGTCTGAAATCGTACCCCCATTGGGAGATACAGTGCGCTTCATCGACAACAAACAGCCCGATTTCAAGCTGTTTTATCCGTGAAAGAATATAAGGCTGATGCAGCATTTCCGGCGAAATAAAAATAAACTTGTACCGCTGCAAATGCCTTAGCGCCGTCTCCCGTTCCGTTCCTGTCAAAAATGAATTCAAGGCGATAACACTTTTTTCCCCGCGCATTTTCATCTGCTCGGTCTGGTCCTGCATCAAAGATAAAAGCGGGGAAACGACAATTACCGACCCTTTTAACAAATAGGCAGGCAGCTGGTAGCATAAAGACTTCCCGGTTCCGGTCGGGAGCATGGCCAATGTATCCGCACCGCCCAACAGAGAGCGGATCACCGCTTCCTGCCCTTCGCGGAAACGATCGAAACCGAATTTCGTTTTAAGGATGCTGTTCAGATCCATTGCGGCCCATCCTTCCTGCCAAAACAAGGCGGATTTGGAAATACGGGACATCCCCGATTTTTTCTTTAATTGGTTTTAGTTTTTTTGTGTTAAGCTCAACCGCCGCGTTGAGGATTTTATTTTCGTCCTCTTTTGCCACATACCGGTTGAGGGGAAAATCCGGATCGTTTAACGCAATCTCAATCAGATGGTCTTCAATCGTACTTTGCCTCAGCCCCCTTAGGCCGGCAATTTCGGCAATCGATTTCCCTTTTTTCAACAGTTCGAACGTTTTCGAAGCGGACTTTGTCAGCGGCATTTTCTGATGCACGTCGCATATCATTGTATAAAAAAGCGGAAAGGTTTCGGGAGTTTCTGCGACACGCCGGACCATAAAATGAAGGAGATGCAAAAAACGGTACCAGTATTCAGCCGGATCTAGCTCCAAACGAGCTGCTGCCTGCCCGATTGTGCGGCCAATATGTCCGGCACCCGTCAGCCGCAGCACAAAAATATCAGGCTTTTCCGGGGGATGATCCGATAACAGGCGGGCGTATTCTTCATACATATTTTCCGCAAGTCCGGCGCGGTGCCTTGCATGCTGTTTCAGCCAATGCTTTAACCATGCCTGAAGCGCCGGATCTCTTTGCACCGGATAATAGGCTTTTTTTTCATAGATTAAATTGGATACAACCTGCGTGGCGAGGTTCAGCCTTTTCCAAAACATATTCGCCGTCTCCTGGTATTTCAAACCATTTAAATAAGGAAACTTCAGCCCCATGTTTCCGATTTCCAATAACAGCGCGGCGCCTTTTTCGGTGACGATACAAGCATCCCGGCCGCTTTGCCGCAGCAAACCGCCGGATATCATGGAATGGACTTCCCTTGCGAAACGCTCACGGGAGATAAAAGGATACGTTTGGAACAGTTCCCCGATCCGGAAAAAATGGGCATCCTGGATTGTTTGCGCCGATTTTTTCCCGTTTAATAAATGGAAAATGGCATAAGGGGTGCGTTCTCCATTAAGGTTAGTGAAGCAATGCAGCAATACAGCCTGCAAAAAAGACATCGGGATCCACTCCTGTTCTTTTGCTTAAAAGGGGATATTTGGGGCAAGGCTTGAAATAAGGGAGTATATCTTATTTTAACATGGAATGGCTGTTTTGTTTACAAATTTTTCATTTATTCGACATACTTCATCCCGTCCAAAAGGTTCTCCTATTGAAATAAAAGGGAAATAGTTTTACAATTATATAGAAATGAAGGCACTCCTCTGCACGCAGTTTTATGCAGAAGGATGCCGGTTTTTCTTTATCCGTTGCCATTTGCGCAAATAGATTGAACCAGCGGGGAGGAATAAAGATGGCAAAATTTACAATTGTGGACAAGGACACATGCATCGCTTGCGGGGCTTGTTCCGCAAGCGCTCCAGATATTTTCGACTATGATGACGAAGGTCTATCTTTTGTGATCTTAGATGACAATAAAGGCATTGCGGAAGTTCCGGAAGTTTTAGAGGATGATTTAATGGACGCGTTTGAAGGTTGCCCGACGGAATCCATTAAAATTTCCGACAAACCTTTTGACGGCGATCCTTTAAAATATGAATAAACCTCCACCGAAAAAGCAGGCATCATTTCATGCCTGCTTTTTCATTATATTTTTTTTATGCCGGTTGTAGACTGCTTGTCAATCCAGTTTTTCATCTTTGTAAACATTAGCATGAAGAGTATCGTGACGATCACGCCTTTTACAAGGTTAAACGGCAGCACGCCGGCGACAATATATTGCTTTACATTGCCGACCGAAAAATTCATAAAATACAGATAAGCGGGAAGAATGACAAAATAATTTAAAATGCTCATGAAAACGGACATGGAAACTGTACCGGCGATTAAACCGACAGTCATCCCTTTTTTCGTCCGCATCCTCCTGTAAATAAAGTAGGTCGGCAGCACAAACAGTATGCCGGCAAAAAAGTTTGCCGCATTCCCGATCGGCACGCCCGCTTCACTGCCGAGCGACAGGTAGTTCAGGATGTTTTTGATCAATTCGGCCACCACCGAAGCCATCGGGCCGTAAAGAAGTGCAGCCACCAATACCGGTACGTCGCTGAAGTCCACCGTTAAGAATGATGGGAACGGCGGAATCGGAAATTTAATAAACATAAGAATAAAAGCGAGTGTACTAAGCAAAGCGATGGAAACAAATTTTTTTAAATCCCATTTTTTCATGTGAACCCTCTCTCCTTATGATCGATTTATCATCTTAAGGAAGAAAGGTGCCGTGGACGGCCAAATGAAAAGCCCCTGACAAATGTCAGGGGCTTTGTTTAGGCACAATCCAAATAAGCGTTTAACGGTACCGTATTAAACACTGGCAACCTTTATCTTCTCTCATCCAGACTATACTGTCGGTTTTGGAATTTCACCAAATCCTGCCGGAAATACCGGCTCGCGGACTGAAAGGCTATGCCTTATCACCGCCGGTCGGGAATTTCACCCAGCCCCGAAGATAAATCGTATGAAATTTTTACTACAATTTATTATACATAGATGCCCCAGATTTGTGAAGCAGTTTATACGATATTTTCTATCGATTGTTCCCGTTTTCTATCTCAAGTACCTGCCCGGCATAGATTTGGTCGGTACGCATGTTGTTCCAGCTTTTTAACCTGTCCACGCTCGTATGGTAAAGCAATGAAATTTTCCAAAGCGTATCGCCTTTTTTTACGATATAGGCTGCATGCCCCGGTGCCGATGCGGCGGCAATCCCGTACGGATCATGGGCTTTGGCAGACACCAACTGCCCTCGTTCACCCGCACCGAAAACAAGAAACGGATCAATGGCATTCTTTTTATCCAGGGTCCATTTCCCCGCATGCACCTCAAAATGAAGATGGGTGCCCGTTGAATCGCCGGTCGTGCCCATATAGCCGACCAAACCGCCCATTTCTATGCGCTGTCCCTTTTCTACCACCCTTTCGTCAAGATGGGCATAAACCGTTTCATACCCGGAAGGATGCCGGATGAACACGACATTTCCGTAAGAAGCTGAATAATACGAACGGATGACGATACCTTTGTCGGCACTGAAAACTTTTTCCCGGTATTTGCCGGCAATATCAATCCCTTTATGTGCCCCTCCCCTCGTATGGAACGTATCGCTGATCGTGCCACCAGCCGGGAAAATCCAATTTTTTGTCGTTTCACGTATATCGTTTTCAGACGCCAGACTTTCCCTAGCGCCCAAGACGATGCATGCCGCAGCAATGGACGCATGAACGAACATCTTTATGTAACCCGGCATTGAACCCACCTCGATTCCAGCTTTCACCAAATTGTTTTCATGCAAAACTACCATTTAGCATGCGCAGAAACGAAAAAAATATGCAAAAAAAAAGCTTGTCCCCCTAATAGGATCAAGCTTTTTTCGGCAGGAAAAAGGAAAATGTGGTACCCTCTCCTGTTTTGCTTTTCACAAAGATGCGGCCGTTATGGCCTTCGACGATATTTTTTGCAATCGCTAGGCCGAGCCCGGTGCCGGATTTACCGCGCGTCCTGGCCTTGTCCGCTTTATAAAAGCGTTCAAAGACAAACGGCAGGTCTTCTTTCGGGATGCCGGAGCCGTTGTCTTCCACATGGATATAAACGCCGTCTTCCACTTCTTCTTCCTTCACTTTCACATATCCGTTCGGGGCAGTATGGCGGAGGGCATTATCGATTAAATTCGTCAGCACCTGCTCGATCCGGTCAGCGTCCATTTCAATGACAAGGTCCCGGTCCGATGCCTCACATAACAGTTCAATCCCTTTTTCTTTCGCAATCCCGTTAAATTTATGAGTTACCCTTTCTATAAAACTTTTAAAAGGAACTGGTTCGATGCGGAACGAAAAATGCCCGGCTTCCATCCTCGCCAAATCCAACAATTCGTTGACAAGGCGTCCGATCCGCAGCGTTTCATCATAAATGATTTTCGCAAACTCTTTCTTTTCTTCCTCACTTGCGGCGATATCGTCAATAATGGCTTCACTGTATCCCTGCAGCATGGCGACCGGTGTCCTCAATTCGTGAGAAACATTGGCAATAAAGTCATCGCGTAGTTTATCGAGCTTCCGTTCTTCGGTCATATCCCGGATCACGGTGACGACGCCCCGGATGTGCGATTGGTTATACAGAGGGCTTGCAATCATTACATAAAACCTTCCGTTTATTTCAATTTCATCCGTCTGCTCTTTTTCCGTTTCCACCACTTTTCTTAAGAGGGCGGAAAGGCCATCCGGCAGCGCGGCATCTTTCGCTTGATCACCCTGTACGTGGTACCAGTGCTGCAAAAACATTTCCGCCGGCGGATTCATAATTAATATCGTGCCGTCGCGGTTAAACGTCAGTACACCATCGGCCATACTGCTCAGGATGCTTCTCAGTTGCTCTTTTTCCTGCTTTAATGCATCCATGTTAAACTTCAGCTGCCGGCCCATCGTATTAAACGCGGTTGCCAGTTCCCCAATCTCATCGTGTGTTAAGATCGGCACTTTTTTGTCAAAACGCCCTTTTGCCACTTCAAAAGCGGCTTCGCGCATTTTATGGAGCGGACCGCCGATCCTCGTTGAAAGGAAAAAAGCAAAACCGGTTGTCAGCACGATCGCGATGCCCGCGGCCAGCAAAATGATTTTCGTCGTTTGCTGTGTCGTTTCCTGCAGGGCTTCCAAAGACTGGTAGACAAACACGGCTCCCGGTTCTTTGCCAGCCGCATAGAGCGGGACAGCCGTCACAATGACATGGTTGTATTCATTCCGCGAAGAACTGTGTGGAGGCGTTAATTCTTTCATTACTTTTTTCTTCCCCCTGAAAACTTGCGACAATTGCTTGTCCTTTAAAATCGATTGATACGATATCCCTTTGTAGCTCTCCGCACCGGTCGGATAAAAAATGTCTTTTTTATTGTAAACGATCATAACCTTCTCATTTTTATCCAAAACACCGAGGGCAATTTCTTTCCCCACTTGCCCGCTCGGGTGCTCCTCCATAATGTTGGAGATTTTTTGGGCCGTGTTCGACAAATCCTGCTTAATCTGGTTGATGTGGTAATCCTCAAAAAACTTGAGCAAAAGTACCGTAAGGATCAAGAGAACAAATGCCACCATCAGCAGGATGGTCATCCACAGTTTTCCGACAACCGTCCGCCAAATCCTCATTCTGCAGTGACCTCGAACTTGTAGCCTACACCCCAAACGGTTACAATCATTTTCGCCGCATTTTCGGAGACTTTGTTCAATTTTTCACGGAGACGCTTGACATGCGTGTCAACTGTGCGCAGATCCCCGAAAAATTCGTAATGCCATACTTCTTTTAAGAGCTGCTCGCGGTCAAACACTTTATCCGGCGATTTGGCGAGAAAATACAAAAGCTCATACTCTTTCGGCGTCAAGTTTACTTCTTTTCCGTCCGCCGTCACACGGTGCGCATCATTGTCGATCGTGATATGCGGGAAAACGACAAGATCTTTCGCTTTTGTATCCGGGCTTAAAAATGACGTTTGCAGCGAACGCCGGAGCAGTGCTTTCACCCGCAGCACCACTTCACGCGGGCTGAACGGCTTCACAATATAGTCGTCCGCGCCGACTTCAAACCCTTCCACCCGGTTTGCTTCCTCGCCTTTTGCGGTCAGCATGATCACGGGCGTCATTTTTTTTTGGTGCAACTCCTGGCACACTTCAATACCGTCTTTGCCAGGCATCATAATATCGAGCAAAATGCAACTGTAATCATTTTCCAAAGCCATTTTCAATGCGGTGTCCCCGTCCCCCGCCTCATCGATGGCGTAATTTTCTCTTTCCAAATACATCCTTAATAAGCGCCGAATTCTTTCTTCATCATCGACAACTAAAATTTTTACATCCTGATCCATGGCTATTCCTCCTAAGTCAATGTCCGCGTCCGCATTGCGGAAAGACCGGCCATTACAGCCGATTTACTGCCGCATCCGGAATTTTCGGGCGGCCCATTAAACAGGCCGCAACACTTATGCATATGAATGCAGCCCGGCAATCACAAGATTGACCGCTACAAGATTAAATAGGATAATGGCAAAACCGATCACCGCTAGCCAGGCCGATTTTTCGCCGCGCCAGCCTTTTGACATGCGCAGATGGAGAAAGGCGGCATAAAACAACCAAGTAATGAGCGCCCACACTTCTTTCGGATCCCAGCTCCAAAATTTGCTCCATGCAACTTGCGCCCAAATCATCGCAAAAATCAAGGCGCCGAGCGTGAAAACCGGGAAACCGATCAAAACGGACCGGTAGCCGATTTCATCAATTAAATCGGAATTTAAATTTTTGGTCAGCGGTTTTAACAGCGCGCCAATCCGCTTTCTGAAAATGATCCGGATGAGCGCGTAAAGGATGAGCCCGGCAATAGCCGACCAAATAACCGTATTCAATTTCACTGCATTGATAAAAGCCGGAACAAAGAAGAAAGGTTTCATCTTACCGGCGGTAACAAGTTCCCCTTCATGCGGGCCGATTAGCGCCGGCATTTGGTAAATGAGGGCATTTTCCCCCGTGTTGAAAGTGCCGTTTTTATCCACCCAGTTAAAGGCTGCCTCATAATGAAAAGCGCCGAAAACGGTTTTGACAGCAATAAACCCGAATATGCAGATTAAACAAAGCATAACAAATTCGAGCCAAAATGTCTGCCTGTTCGAACGCTCCTGATTGATATTTTTGACGAGATAGATCAAACCTGCCGCAAAACTGACTGCCAGTATTGCCTCCCCGGCAGCCGCCGTCGTGACATGGATCTGCAGCCAGTAACTTCTCAGCGACGGGACAAGCGGGTTGATCTCCCTCGGAAACATGCTGGCAAAGGCGATCATGAGCAGTGCGATCGGCAAGGCAAACAACCCAAGCACAGCGATCCTGTAAAGAAAATAGATGACCATAAATGCTCCAACAAGCATCATACCAAAAAAAGTTGTAAATTCAAACAAATTACTCACAGGCGCATGGCCGGACGCAATCCATCTCATAACAAAATACCCAATCTGGCAAATAAAACCGACTGCCGTTACAACAATCGCAGCGTTTCCCCAGCGCGCGCTTTTTTCGGCCCCAGTTTCACCGTCTTTATTTTTTGGGAAACGGATCGCACCGCCAAAAAGCATCGTGCCGGCCAAATACAGAATAAATGCGGTAAACAACAGCCCGCTGCTGACATGGACTAGATTCTCCAATTTTTCCCCTCCCTAATCCCGATTGCAGGGCAAACAAGTCGTTTATTTCATGCCGGACGTCCAGTATCTTTTTTACCGGGGTTCTTTTTATCCTGGCGGTCAACGGGGACCGGTATGCCGGATCCTTCAAGCACCCACTCCAGCTCTTTTTTCAGGCCGTACCAGTTTTTATTCGTATGGGCCGCGAGCATCACCGGCCCACCTTCGCACTTCAACCAAAAACGGCGGTGGTTCCAGTATGCCCCCTGGACGACGCCGATCATAAAGATTGCGCCGCCCAACGCCAGCACCCAAAGGGTTTCATCTTTACGGACAGCAAGGGCGGAAGCATTTCTTGTTTCAAGTCCGGCAAAAGCGAGTTTATAATCGTTTTTCCCGAGCGGCTCCACCGTCTGCCGGATCGCAACAAAGCTCTTTTCCCCTTTCGGATGTTCAGGGGAGATTAAACTAAAAAGGAAAGCAGGGTTGTTCGGAATATAGGAATCGGTCTCGGGCTCTCCGTTTTTTGCAAATCCAGAGAACGAAGGATAGTAGCCAAGAAGCTTCACTTTATACCCTTGGCCGAGGTCATACTCGCTTTTTGGGTGGTATAAGTCAATTTTAAACGTGCCATACACTTTTTTGTTTGCTTTCTTTTCCAAAGCAAATGACATAGACTGGAATTCGTCCATCTTGTAATCCATCTGGTAAACGGCGTAGCCCCCGAATTTCAGCGGTTTATTGACCCGGATGGCGTACGACTTCACTTTTTTAAGCGGCGCTTCCTCCCCCAGCACGTGCTTTGCCCCCTGTTTGTAGAGCACAACATCCGTCTCGAAATCTTTCGCTACATTGCCTATTCTGTTTAAAGCTGCCTCGAAATTTTGATTGTCTTTTTTATTGTAGAGCTGCACCGTGAACTTCTTATTGAGGATCACATACTGTTCGTTTGTGCCGGGCAGCACCTTCTTTTCTCCTTCACGCACCCAGACGAGTTCATCAACATACATGCCAGGAATAAACCGAAGCATGCAGCCAATCAAAAAAATGATCAAACCGATATGGTTCACATACGGACCCCAGCGGGAAAAACGGTTTTTCTCGGCAAATAAATTGCCGTCTTCTTCCAGTACTTTATAACGCTTTGCTTCAAGCTTACGTTTGATTTGCGCATAAGTTTCTTCACCGATCGGGCCGTCCATTTTCCGATAGAGCCGCTGCCGTTTCAAAAACCCTTCGTGCCGCGTTGCTTTCTGGTTCGCAAGGGCACGCCTCAGCGGGATAAACCGGTCAAGGCTGCAGATGACGAGTGACACGCCGATCAGTGCAATCAAAAGCATATACCACCAGGAACCGTACAAATCATCAAATCCGAGCGTGTACCAAAGCTTGCCGAACCAGCCGTACTGATCTTGGTAATATACGGCAGGGGCGACATTGGAAGGGATGTAATCGGTTTGTGGTAAAACGGTTCCAAGCGCAGAGGCAATGAGTGTAATGACAATCAGCCAGACACCGGTTTTCACTGAAGAAAAAAAATTCCAGATTTTATCAACCGGCGTTTTTTTGTACGTCTGCGACCTGCGCGCACTCCCGTCATACCGCATATCATGCAGCTTTGCACTTCCCGCCTCCTCGGTTAGCGCTTTTCCGCATGACTCACACAAGATCGTTCCCGGCGGATTCACATGTCCGCACTCACACTTGATCTCCTTCATGGCATTTCTCCTCGGCTAAGGCTTGATCATATCCATCATGTTTCGAATATCTTTTTTGGACAAGTTTTGGTTTCCGACAATAATTTTTTTGACCTTTCCGTCAGGTGCGATCAAAACGGTCGTCGGAAGCGGATCGATGTTGTAAGCGTTCTGGACATCGCCGTTTTTATCGATCAATACCGGAAAGTCGAGGCCGTACTGTTTCACAAATTGATCCACAAGGAATCTCGTATCCTTCACATGGACGGCAAGAATTTCCACACCTTTTTGTTTGTAAGTTTGATAGAGTTCGTTCATATAGGGCATCTCTTTTTTGCATGGATCGCACCAAGTGCCCCAGAAATTCAAAAAAACGCCGCGGCCTTTATAATCCGAAAGCCGGTATGTTTTGCCGTTCAAATCTTTCAGCACAAAATCAGGAGCTTGGTCGCCGGCCTGCAGCTTGCCGCGCGTCCCTTTCGTTGCATTTGCATAAAGCGTGTATCCTGCAGCCGCGATCAGAACAGCAAGGATGGCGGTACGGACCAAAAGGCGTCTCTTTTTCGTTAGTGACATTTGTGATCCCCCTGTCCCGAAACTGTCACATAACTATCATATATTATAACATTTTCTCCCGTTTTTTTACTGATTTTTGAAAGTTTTGTGAATAAAAGTAGAAAGAGCGGGGCCACGCTTTGGACTGCCCGCTACTTGGACGCTTTGGCGCCATTTTGGGCCAGCGCCCTTAAAGTCTTCACTTCATGCGGAGAGAGCTCCCTTTTTTCACCCGCGTTCAAGCCTTTCAGCGTCAAAGTCCCGTACGCTTCGCGGCGCAGCTTTTCAACCGGGTATCCGATTTTATCAAACATGCGCCTCACCTGCCTGTTTCTCCCTTCATGGATCGTTAATTGGACGATTGCCTTCTTCTTCCGTTTATCTGCGGAAAGCAATTTTGCTTTGGCGGGCGCGGTTATGCCTTCTTCGAGCCGGATGCCTTTTTCAAGCTGCTTCAGTTCCAGTTTTGAAGGGATACCGTCAACTTTTGCGATATAGGTTTTGTCGATTTCATAACGCGGGTGCATCAGGAGGTTGGCAAACTCACCATCATTCGTCACTAAAAGAAGCCCTGATGTATCATAATCAAGACGGCCGACCGGATAAACCCTTTGCGCAACATCCCCGAAATAATCGGCTACTACTTTTCTTCCTTTATCATCACTGACGGCGGAAATCACCCCTCTCGGCTTGTAAAACAGGTAATATACTTTTTCTTCATGCTCTAGCGGGATTCCTTCCACTTCGATCTTATCCTGGGAAGAAACCTTTGTCCCGAGCTTCGTTACGACTTCCCCGTTTACTTTCACTTTTCCTTCTATAATCAATTGTTCCGCTTTTCTTCGGGATGTCATGCCTGATTGGGCAATCATTTTCTGCAAACGTTCCATCCGTTACACCTCAAATATTTTTTTCGGATAAACTTTCCTTTTAGCATTATGGCATAACCGGATAAAATTTCAAAGAAAGTTTGGCGCATATCTACAAAAAAATACGGCCGTTAAAACAGTAAAAGCACTATTGTGACAGCGATGATGATGCCGACCAGATCGGCGAGCAGCCCCACCTTTAAGGCATCGCCCATTTTCCTGATCCCGACCGCCCCGAAGTAGACGGTTACCACATAAAGCGTAGTATCTGTACTGCCCTGGATCACGGATGCCATTCTCCCGATCAGCGAGTCGGGGCCGTACGTCTTGATGAGGTCGGTCATAATCCCGAGCGCGGCATTTCCTGACACAGGCCGGATCAAAGCGAGTGGCACGATTTCAGAGGGAACGCCAAACAAATTCAGCACAGGTTTCAGAAAGCCGACAAAAAATTCAAGCGCCCCTGATGCCCGGAATATTGTAATCGCTACGAGCATTCCAACCAAAAACGGGATAATGGAAACGGCAATTTTGATCCCCTCTTTGCCGCCTTCCACAAACGTTTCATATGCGGGGATTTTTTTCCATGTGCTGTAAAGCAGGATGAACCCGACCATCGCCGGAATCATCCAGATTGATATAAGCGATATCCATCTCATGCCGCTTCATCTCCTCCGTTTCGCCCGTCTGTGGTAAAAAAACCTGTCAATACAAATGGCCGCAATCGTCGTGGAAAAAGTGGCGATCAATGTGGGCGCTACAATTTCGGTCGGCTGCGCGGAATGGTAATTCATACGAATGGCAATAACGGTTGCCGGAATGATCGTCAGCCCCGATGTATTCAAAGCAAGGAATGTAATCATTGACCGGCTTGTTTCCGGTTTCCGCCCGTTCAATTCGTGCAGCTGTTCCATCGCCTTGATGCCGAGCGGGGTGGCGGCATTCCCGAGCCCGAACATATTAGCGATCAAATTGGACAGGATATAACCCATCGCAGGATGGTTTTCTGGCACTTCGGGAAACAATTTCGTAATCAGCGGGCGGAATAAGCGTGAAAGTTTCGCAAGCAAGCCGGACACTTCCGCGATTTTCATCATGCCGAGCCAAAAAACGAGGACGCTGATCAGGCCAATGCTGATTGCGACCGCATCGCGCGCGGAAACAAAAATCGCCTGGTTGACCTCTTTCATTTTGCCGTTGATACCTGCAAAAACGAGGCCGATAACAGTCATGCCGATCCAAATATAATTAACCATAGTTTTTCAGCCCCAATTGGATGAATAATGTTTCTTTAAAAAGCTTATACCATGTTTTCCTTTCCTTAAACGGCGTCTTCTTGTAATATATCGGCGTGCTGCTGATCACCCTGTTATCCAGCGTAACAACGGCCCTCCCGACGATTTGAGGCACGTTTTCCGGATCTTTCCATTCTTTTTTTGGCTTTGCGAGCCGAAAATCTACTTTCACGCCGTCTTCTTCGTTCCTCGCGAGCGGATACACAATATTGCGTTTGATATAAACATGGTTTTTGAAAAATTTGTTGCGGATAGCGGCAACAGGGCCTTTTTCCACAATCAGCTTATTGCCGTAATGGCTGAACCCATAATCAAACAAGGCGATATGGTCATCCCAGTCATCGGGGTCATTCAGCGTAACCGCAATAAGATGCTGCCCGTCTTTTGATGCGGTTGTCACAAGCGTCCGCCTGGCAATTTTCGTATAACCCGTTTTCCCGCCTGTACAGTACCGGTATTTCTCTGTGAGCAGCCGGTTTTTATTCCGCCAGCCTTTGTAAAATTTGGTGCCGGAAATTTCCCTAAACGTTTTGTTCTGCATCGCGTATCTCATTAAAAGCACCATATCGTAAGCAGTTGAATAATGTTCACCATCGGGGTCATCTAGGCCGCTCGGGTTGGCAAAATGGGTATCGCGCATCCCGATTTCCCTTGCCTTTTCGTTCATCATAAACACGAAGCCATCGATGCTGCCGCCGACATTTTCGGCAATGGCGTTTGCGGCATCGTTTCCGGAACGGAGCATTAACCCGTACACCAAATCCTTTAATTTCCATTTGTCCCCCGGCTTTAAATATAAAGACGAACCCTCCGTACGTACGGCGCGGTCCGTGACTGTCACCTCCTTATCCATCTTGCCTGATTCGATCGCGAGGATGGCCGTCATAATTTTCGTAATCGAGGCAATGCTGCGCGGCTCATAAGCACCTTTTTCATATAAAATCCGCCCTGTATCCTGGTCCATTAAAATGGCGCTTTTTGCCTGCACGGATGGCGCCGCTTCAGCCGATTCCGGCGGCATGGCCGAAAAAATGAGCATCATGGCTGCCGCATAGAAGAATAACCGTTTCATAAAAAAGCTCCTTTTTTTTCAGCTTTTTCTTACATACGCTTTGTACAAGTTTATGCGCCGGATGGAAAGAAATAACCGCAAACAAAAAAAGGACTCCCCCGGGTCAACGACTGACTTTTTGGGGAGCCTGCTTCCATCAGGGTGAAAATCCATTTACACTGTGATCTACATTAAATTTTTCAAAAAACAAATTCGCCTCTTCCTCGGAAAAATCATCCTCCAATTGTTCCGGAAACGGCGGCAGTTCTTTTAAATCTTTCAACCCAAAATGGTCGAGAAATTCTTTCGTTGTACCGTAAAGGATTGCCCGTCCCGCCCCTTCCTGCCTGCCGACTTCCTGGATTAACCCTTTTGCCATCAGCGTCTGCAGCGGCCGTTCCGTTTTCACACCGCGGATTTCTTCGATCTCAATCCGCGTAATCGGCTGTTTGTATGATATAATCGCGAGCGTCTCTAGAGCCGCCTGCGATAACGTATTTGCATTCGGGGATTCCACCAGCTTTTTCAAATAAGGCGCATGCTCTTTTTTTGTCGCCAGCTGGTAGGTACCTGCCAGCTCAACAAGGGTAATACCGCGGTCCGGATCTTTTTCATAAATCTCTTTTAAACTGTTAATCACCTCGAGGGCTTCGAATTCCTCGATTTCCATGACATGGGAAATTTGCTTAAGTGACAGCCCTTCATCCCCCGCAGCAAACAACAGGCTTTCCAGAATGCCTTTCCAATGGACAATTTCCAAATTACTTCTCTCCTTTTCTCGCAACCAGTATCTCGCCGAAATTTTCTTCCTGCTCTACGATGATTTCATGCCGTTTGATCAGCTCCAGGACAGCCAAAAAAGTGACGACGATATGCTCCTTATCCGGAAAAGGAAATAATTCGTTAAAATGGACGCTTCCCGGCGTTTCTTCCAATCTCTTTAAAATATCATCCATTCTTTCTTCAATCGAGATTTCCTGCCGCGTAATTTTTGTTGACAGCGGCTTTTGCAATTTTTTTCTACGCAACAGTTTATTTAATGCACCGATCATATCGTATATGGTTACGTTGGCGCCGATTTTCTTCCCGCCTGCATCTGCCGCAAATTCCGACAAATCGCTCGGGGGCTTTGTAAACATTTCGCTGCGGCTCGATTCCAGGCGTTTCAATTTGCGGGCCGCTTCCTTGTATTTTTTGTATTCCAACAGCCGTTCGACGAGTGCTTCGCGCGGATCTTCCTCGGGGACAAACTCATCTTCCGGCTCTTCCTGTTCCTGATTGGGCAGAAGCATCTTGCTTTTGATCGCCAAAAGTGTCGCGGCCATCACCAAATATTCGCTGGCCACATCAAGTTCCAATTGTTTCATTGTATGTATATAATCCAAATACTGCTCGGTGATTTCGGCCATTGGAATATCATAAATATCAATTTCAAGCTGATGGATAAGATGCAGGAGTAGATCGAGCGGCCCTTCAAACGCATCGATTTTCACTTTATATTCCATAAAAATTTACACCGTTCCTTTTTCGCAGCGTCCAAACTTAGTATAGCCGAAAATCCGGGCACATCCAACGGAAACCTTGGGGTACGGGCTGGATGGGCAAAAGTCTATACACGTTCCGGCCCGCCTACATAGTATACCATGTAATGAATGTTGAGGGAGGGTATCTCATGGCTGATGGTTTTGCCTGGGGCAGCGGTTTTGCGTTGATTGTCGTGCTGTTTATTTTGTTAATTATTGTCGGCAGCGCCTATATTTGGTAACTGTTGAGAAAGAACCCCCGGCCTCTGCCGGAGGGTTCTTTTAGTCGGTATTGTCCGTATTCATTACTGATGATCACATACTTATGAAACTCCTATAGGAAAAGCGGACAAGAAGATCCCCGGACGGGTGAACCTTGCGACGCTTCTGAGCGAAACGGACTCCGAAAAGTGCCATATTTATCCGGCACACCGCCCCGAACCCCGAAATAAAAGAAGACCCGGTCAGGACAGGTCTTCATTTTCGGCGCACTTATGAAAGAAGTTGACAATGTATTTATTCGGAACCACTTTTTTCCCTTCATACATTTGTTTTAAAGCCTTGACCATGCTTTTTCCGATCCCCTGATCACGATAAGACGGATTTACAGAGATATGCCGGATTTCAACCGTGTCGCCGTCCAGCACGGCTCCGATCAGGCCTACAATATCATCATCCTCTTTCCACAAAAAAAGCTGCCAGTTGTCCTCCGTCTCGTACAAATTTTTCGTCTGCAGCAGCTTTTTTAAATCTTTTTCATCTGGCATAAATGATAACAGGCCCATCGCAATCTTATCATAAGATTTCTTATACCGAATTAACATACAGAATCCCTCGTAATCATCCAGTTTAATTCAAACGCTTTACTTATTAGTATATGCTTATTTCAGAGAAAGTAAACAGGCGCAAGACGACAACTTCATATTTATCATAAGCGCAGCCGGAAGACAAGCATAAGTTTTCCACCCGGGCGCGCGCCTCATTCGGCAAGCGGCACGCGCAGGTGAAGGTCGTTGCGGATCAAATCTTCATAAGTTTCCCGCTTGACGACAAGCTCATCTTTTCCGTTTTCGACAAACACAACCGGCGGGCGAGGGATGCGGTTGTAATTGTTAGCCATTGAATAACCGTAGGCGCCGGTGCAGAACACGGCAAGAAGATCGTCACTGCCCGCCTTTGGAAGCGGCAAGTCCCAAATCAGCATATCCCCCGACTCGCAGCATTTGCCGGCGATCGATACAGTTTCCTCGCATTTTGCAAGCGGGCGGTTGGCCAGCACCGCTTCATATTTTGCATCGTACAGCGCCGGCCGGATATTGTCGATCATCCCCCCGTCAACGGCAATATACTTCCTGACATTCGGCACTTCTTTGCTCGACCCTACCGAATAAAGCGTCGTCCCCGCTTCCCCGACAAGCGACCGGCCGGGTTCAATCCAAATTTCCGGCATTGGCAGGCGGCGCATATTTACTTGATGTTTGACTTCTTTTACGATCTCTGTCACATAATAACCGGGCGGGAGCGGATTGTCCTCGCTCGTGTAGCGGATGCCGAAGCCGCCTCCAAGGTTCAGCACCTGCGGAAAATAGCCGTAAAGCTTGTGCCATTTATCCAGTTTTTCCATAATTTTTTGGGCGGCCAGAACAAACCCGGCCGTTTCGAATATTTGTGAACCGATATGGCAGTGCAGCCCGTGGACTTTGAGCCATTTGGAATCCAAAGCCTGCTTCAAAGCTGTTTCTGCCTGCCCATTTTGCAAATCAAACCCGAATTTCGAATCTTCCTGTCCCGTCAAAATATAATCATGCGTATGCGCTTCGATGCCCGGCGTCACCCTCAGCAGGACCCGGATTTTCCGGTTTCTTGCTGCACAAAGATTTTCCAGCATCCCGAGTTCGTAAAAATTATCCACCACGATACAACCAATATTGGCATCAAGCGCCATTTCCAGCTCTTCCCTGCTTTTATTATTCCCGTGAAAATGGATTTTTTCCGCCGGGAATCCGGCAGCCATTGCAGTATACAATTCCCCGCCCGAGACAACGTCCAGGGAGAGACCTTCTTCATTCGCCAGCTGCAGCATGGCAATGGAAGAAAAAGCTTTGCTTGCATAGGCAACCCGGGATTTTACACCAAGGTTTTGGAAAGCCTCTTTGAATGCTCTGGCCCTCTGCCGTATTAAAGCAACGTCATATACATAAAGAGGCGTTCCGTAACGGGCGGCCAAATCCACCGTGTCCACGCCGCCGATTTCGAGATGCCCCTGTGCATTTACTTTCATCGTCCCGTAATGGTTCATCTTTTTCAACTCCACCTGTATATTCCGCCCGAATAGAGGAAAGCCGCCTTCCAAATACATTATGCCCGGCGGCTCCGTTTTGTTCTCCCGGCACTGAAATCCTGTTCTTAATTTTTCTACTAACTTTATCATAAAAACAGGCTTTTCGCAATAGTTTACGCATCAGGCGGCTGCCGGAAGCGGTCAACAGGCTGGACGATGCTCGGACGGAATTTGGAGCCCGGAATCGGCCTTCTGAAAAGGATTTGGAAAAATGCCATCGGGTTAAACGGGATAAACGGCCATAAATACGGGGCGTTCAAAGGCTTCATCGCAACGAGAAACAGCAAGAACACCGTGCTGCCAATCACAAACCCTTTTACTTTGAAAAATCCGACGAAAACAAGCAGCAGGACCCTGACAATTTTATTGGCGACGCTCAATTCATAGCTTGGCGTCACAAATGTCCCGATCGCCGCCGCGGACACATACAAAATGACTTCAGATACAAAAAGGCCTGCTTCCACCGCAATCTGTCCGATCATGACGGCGGCAATCAAGCCCATTGCCGTCGCAAGCGGGGTCGGCGTATGGATGGCGGCGACCCGCATAAATTCCACGCCGAGGTCCGCAATCATAATTTGGGCAATGAGCGGGACATGCGACTGCTTGTTCGGGCCGATATAATCCAGCTTATCAGGCAAAAGAGACGGTTCCACTGCCATCAAGTACCAAAGCGGCAATAAAAAAATCGATGTGAAGATGCCAAAGAACCGGACCCAACGGATCAAAGTCCCTACTGCGGCCGCCTGCCTGAACTCTTCGGCGTGCTGCATATGGTGGAAGATCGTCGCCGGTGTAATGATAACACTCGGCGATGTATCGACAAAAATTAATACATGCCCTTCAAGCAGGTGGGCGGCGCCGACATCTGCACGTTCGGTATAGCGGATTTGCGGAAAAGGATTGAAACCCTGCTTCAGCAAAAATTCTTCCACCGTCTTATCCGCCATCGTGATGCCGTCAAGATCGATCGCTTTCAGTTCTTTTTTTACCGTTTCAATCAATTCGGGGTCGGCCACTCCTTCAATATAGGCGAGCGCCACATCCGTTTTCGAGCGTTCCCCCACTTTCATCATTTCAAAACGCAACCGCTCATCACGGATCCTTCTCCGCGTCAGCGCAGTATTAAAAACGATATTTTCCACATAGCCGTCCCGCGATCCCCTGACAACCTTTTCCGTATCCGGTTCCATCGGCGTCCTGCCTGGATAGCTGCGGACATCGATAATAATCGCTTCCGTCTCCCCTTCCACGGTGATTCCAATCAGCCCGGAAAGGACCTGGTCCACCATTTCATCAAGCGTTTTGACTTTTTGGAACTGCTGGTGGACAATCCGGTTTTGGATCAGTTCATACGCATTCCGCTCAGAATGCTGATCGTTATTTAATTCCACAAGCTGTTCGAGAATATGGATAATATAAAGCGTGTCCGTCAACCCGTTGATATAGTAAACCTGCACTTCTTTTTTTAACACTTGGATTTTCCTTACGCCGATATCATAGCTGATGCCGAGGCCGATTTTATTTTTAAAAAATGCTTCAGTTTCAGCAGGATTTGCCGGAACCGGCCTTTTTGCGCTTGTGTTCATCATGCCTGAATCCGCTCCTTTCCAAGATGAGGCTGACAGCTTTTTCGGTAATGGGGGCGCCAATTTTATAGTCGTCTTTTTTGGACATTTTTCCGATGTCCCCGATCCCGACAATGACCGGCACATCCAGGCAATCGAGGCTGTAGACCGTGTCCCCGTTTATTTTTTTCAGCTCCATTTCCGGAACGCCGAATTTATCGACCCCGTACGGCGTTAATTCTCCATTGTTGTCAATGCAGACATCGACCCTTGACCATTCCGCCTGGTGGGTTTTGGACGCGACCGCAATCACCCCCAAAACTTCGATATCCGGGTGCCCGGCAACATACATGAGCGCTTCTTCTCCGGAACCCGGCCCGATATACCCGCTGTCGTCGAACATGGCAAAGACGGGATCCGATGCCGCGTTTTTGATCAGCTCTACAGTCTGTTCCCCGCTCAACACGGTCGGATTGCCCCGCGTCTGTGAGATGCAGCGCCCTCCGATTTTTTTTGCGACACATTCAATTGCTTTTTTGGCGTATTCGTCTCCGTCTGTAACAAGGATGACCCTCCGTTTCTTCCCCATGCCGACTTTCCTTTCTTAATGGTATACAAAATAGAGCCATTGGAATAAAGAACCGGCCACTTTGCCGATGACAATGGCCATTAACGCGCTGATCAGTCGCCGGTCCATCCCGATTCTTTTCGAAAAAATCGGGATAACATTGATCACTTCCGTCAACGCGGCGGCAAGCATGCCTACAAACACGCCGCAAAAAAGCCCGGCCGGCGCCGCAACAAACAAAGGGAGTCTCCCGCCGGCATCCCCGAGCCCCCACCATGTGCCGGACAGCACCCCGAGCACCACCGCCCACTCATAATATTGGATAAATTTTGCGGTTTTCGACAGCTGCACAAGCCGCGGCACGATGCCGAGCACGGTTAAAAATGCCACGTAACCGCAGCCGGCGACAAGCCCACCGCCAAGTCCGCAAAAGGCGGCAAACATCTCTTTAACGATGGTCAAAATGTTTAATGCTCTCCTTGTTTTCATTCAGCAGGATGTACTGGTCGATGTCCTGCTGGTAGTTGAAAATTTCCACTTCGAGCGGGCTCGGTTCTTCGTTGAATCTTTTTTTAAACACATGGTTGAAAAAAATGACCATTCCCGCCCCAAGCCCGAGTGAATAAGGGATTTGAAAAACGAGCGGCGTGTCATCATGGATGCCGGTGATGAGATAATAGATTTTTTCCTGGGCCGCCTGCATGCCGACATCTTCGTGAAAATTGATAATGGCGAGCGCGGAGCCCAAAAACAGCAAAATCCAAATCAAAATAAAAAACAATACCGGTAGATTCCTTTTCTTTATCGCCACTTCAATGATCGCCTCCGACGGGCCGATCTGGGAAATGGCAGCCGAAGGGGCATAGTGCCGGATACAGGAAATGATTTGCATCATGTCCACTACAACAGTATCCCGATCTTCTTCCGTAATCTGATGAATGGGGATCCGGGGGAGGATTTCCTCCAAATGCCCGGGGGCGATGATCTGGGCAATATGGGACAACAAAACCGAGCTTCCCGGATTCACGCGGATGCGGTGGCGCAGCCGTAAATAAACCGTTTCATCCATTGCATTCACCCCCTGCTTGTTACTGGTTACTTGTAGTATGTGATATTGGGAGGTTTTCATGCATCAAACCGGGAATGCAAAAAAGCGCACAGCTTTACATCTCCATGCGCTCTTTCATAACTTCCAATATTTTCTTTTCAAGGCGGGAAACCTGGACTTGGGAAATGCCGAGCCGCTCCGCCACTTCCGACTGCGTCTGATCCTTGTAATAGCGGAGGTAGACGATCAGCCTTTCCCGCTCCTCCAATCCCCTGATCACTTCCTGCAGCGCAATTTTATCAAACCATTTCTGGTCGTTCTGATCCGCGATTTGGTCCAATAGCGTAATCGGGTCGCCGTCGTTTTCGTAAACCGTTTCGTGGATCGAGGATGGGGATTTGTTTGCTTCCTGCGCCATCACAACATCTTCAACCGGGATGTCCAGCACTTCCGATATTTCATGGACCGTCGGCGATCTGCCGAGCTTTTTCGTCAGTTCATCGCGCGCTTTGCGGATGCGGTTGCCCATCTCTTTCAGCGAGCGGCTTACCTTTACCGTCCCGTCATCCCGCAAAAACCGCTGAATTTCCCCGATGATCATTGGAACCGCGTACGTTGAAAATCTCACATCATAAGTTAAATCAAATTTGTCAACGGATTTCAACAGTCCGATGCAGCCGATCTGAAACAGGTCATCCGGCTCGTACCCGCGGTTTAAAAAACGCTGGACAACCGACCAGACAAGGCGCATATTTTTTTCGACAATCAGGTCGCGCGCGGCCTGGTCCCCGTCCTGGCTCCGCCTGATTAAGTCTTTCACTTCCTCATCTTTCAGCTGGGCCTGTTTTTTGCCCTTCTTCAGTTCTACATCCATCGGCACGACTCCTTAATTGCATAAGGCGTTTTTCAGGGCCAAATGCTTTTTTAGACGAACAACGGTGCCTAATTCTGGCTGCGACTGGATTTCTACATCGTCCATAAAATTTTCCATGATCGTAAAGCCCATGCCGGACCTTTCCAGTTCGGGCTTTGTCGTAAATAGCGGCTGCCTGGCTTCTTCAATATCTTCTATCCCTTTCCCTTCATCGCGGATCACAAGTTCAACCGTCCCGTTATCCTCGATGGCCGCCGACAAATAGACAATCCCGTCCGGATCGCCTTCATACCCGTGGATAATCGCATTCGTCACCGCTTCCGACACGACCGTTTTGATTTCGGTCAGTTCCTCAAGCGTCGGGTCAAGCTGCGCCACAAAAGCGGCAACCGTCACACGGGCAAAAGATTCGTTTTGGCTGAGCGCGGAAAATTGCAATTGCATTTTGTTTTTCATTCAGGCAACCCCCAATCTGTGCAGCGCGTATTGTTCGGATTCGTCAAGACGGATAATTTTAAACAAACCGGACAGTTCAAACAGCCGTTTTACTGGCGGGGAAATGGCGCAGACGATCATCTCCCCGTTTTTCTGTTTGATCTGTTTGTACCGCCCCAATATCACGCCCAAACCCGAGCTATCCATAAAGGTAAGCTGCTCCAAATTTAAAACAAGATGGCGGATGCCGTTTTCATCAATTGCTTTCGTCACGCTCCCGCGCAAAGCTTCGGCGGTGTGGTGGTCCAATTCCCCCTGCAGCCGGATGCATAAAACATCTTTTTTCACTTCCAGGTCAATCGCCAGACTCACGATTAAAAGCCTCCTTCGCTGTTAATAGTGAGTCATTTCGACCTTCCTGCCCGTTTTTCCTTCCTGCCGACAAAAGAAGCAAGAAAAAAACATTTTTTGCATTTCATTCGACATCAGTCATTCTGGGCAAACATCCCGGCAGCGCGTTTGAATAGCTGCCACCAGCTTGCGCGCTTGACGCTTTTTTCCGCGACAAGCGTTGTTTTTGCCAGCATTTTTCCGCCCTGGCTGACCGAGAGCGTCCCGACCGGCTGCCCTTTTTCCAGAGGGGCCTGCAAATGCCCGTTCAATTTAACCGTTTTCTTGATATTTGACAGTTTCACGCCTTTTTTCGTCAGCACCGATACAGGCTCGCTTGTCACGGCGCGGATGTGCCTCACATCGCCTTTGCTGACTTTCGCTTCAGCAAGTACCGCCCCTTTTTTGTATAACGGATGTGAGGTATACTGGCTGTATGCATAGTCGAGCATTTTTGAGACTTGCGCGTTCCGTTCTTTTGTCGACGGCGCGCCGAAAATGACGGCGATGACGCGCATGCCGTTCTTTTTGGCCGTCGCGGTCAGGCAGAATTTCGCTTCACTCGTAAAGCCGGTTTTTAGGCCGTCAACGCCGGGATAGTACCGGACAAGCTTATTCGTATTGACAAGCCAAAACTTTTTATCCGTGCCTTCCCTTAAATAATCTTCGTACTTCCCGGTAAATTCTGTAATCTCTTCATGCTTCAGCAGTTCCTTCGCCATCATGGCCATGTCATATGCCGAGCTGTAATGGCCTTTTACAGGCAACCCCGTTACATTTTCGAAATGCGTGTTTTTCAGGCCGAGCGCTTTTGCCCGTTCGTTCATGCGGTCGACAAAAGCTTCTTCACTTCCGGCAATCCTTTCCGCCATCGCAACGGCAGCGTCATTTGCCGAACCGATGGCAATGCCTTTCAGCATTTGTTCCACTGTCATTTCTTCGCCGGGCTCAAGGAAGATTTGCGATCCGCCCATGGAGGCCGCATATTCGCTCGCCCGCACTTTTTCATTCATTTTAATTTCGCCCTTATCAAGCGCTTCCATAATCAAAAGCATGGTCATAATTTTTGTCATGGATGCGGGCGGCAGTTCTTCATGGCTGTTTTTGCTGTATAAAACTGTTCCCGTGTCACGCTCGATCAAAATGGCGGATTTGGCATCCGGGGCCAGTTCATTTTTCGTTTCGGCCGCAAAAGCGCGCGGGCCCAGGGCGGCGGCGGCAAGTATCAGACAGGCGAGCAAACTTGTGATTTTCTTCATGATGACCCTCCATCTTGTAAAATGTGAAACTCCAGTGCAAAACCCCCGAACCGGGCGGAGATTTTAAATACGTATGCATAGAACCATTTTTTCCAGTTCCGCCATTTTTATACTGATTTTTTCACACGCGATAAAAAAACCCGGCGTATGCCGGGTGGGAATCAGGTTATTCTTCGATTTCTTCCCATATGAGGCGGGGAGGGGCCGTTTTTTCCTTTGAGATCCGGATATGTTTGTAAAGTTTCTCTTTCACTTCCGCAATGTCTTCTTGATTGGCATGGATGGTGAGAAGCGATTCCCCTTTTTTAACAGGGTCGCCCACTTTTTTATGGAGGACGATCCCGACCGAAAGATCAATTTTTGACTCTTTTGTAGCCCTGCCGGCGCCGAGCATCATGGCGGCAAGGCCGACTTCATCCGCCGTAATGCCGGAGATATATCCGCTCTCTAACGCAGGAAGATCGATTTGGAATTTGGCCTGTGGCAGTTTTTCCGGATGGTCCGCAACGGATACATCCCCTCCCTGTGACTTGAGGAACACTTTAAATTTTTCAAGCGCATTACCGGAGGCAATCGAAGCTTCGAGCATCGCGCGCGCCTCTTTTAAGGAGCCTGCTTTTTGCGCCAAAACGACCATATGGCTCCCGAGTACAAGGCAGAGTTCGCGCAAATCTTCGGGGCCTTTCCCTTTCAGCGTATCGACCGCTTCCTTTACTTCAAGGGCATTGCCGACTGCATACCCGAGCGGCTGGCTCATATCGCTGATCACGGCAATCGTTTTTCTGCCGGTGTGCCTGCCGATCGAAACCATCGCACGCGCTAGTTCGCGGGCATCCTCGAGCGTTTTCATAAATGCGCCCGCGCCCGTTTTCACATCGAGGCAGATCGCATCCGCCCCGGCCGCGATTTTTTTGCTCATGATTGAACTGGCGATCAGTGGGATGCTGTCGACCGTGCCTGTGACATCCCTCAATGCATACAGTTTCTTGTCGGCAGGCGTTAAATCGCCGCTTTGGCCGATGACGGAAAGTTTATTCTCGTTGACAAGCCGGATAAATTCCTCATTTGAAATTTCGACATGAAAACCCGGTACCGATTCGAGCTTGTCAATAGTGCCGCCCGTATGGCCGAGTCCGCGCCCGCTCATTTTAGCAACCGGGACGCCTGCTGACGCAACAAGCGGCGCGAGCACGAGCGTAGTCGTATCGCCGACGCCGCCGGTTGAGTGCTTATCGACTTTAATCCCTTCAATGGCCGATAAATCAATCATATCGCCGGAGTGCACCATCGCCATTGTCAAATCGGCCCGTTCCCTTTCCGTCATCCCGCGGAAAAGGACGGCCATGGCGAAAGCACTCATCTGGTAATCCGGAATTGTACCGTCCGTATAACCGCGGATGATAAATTGGATTTCTTCTGTTGCCAATTCATATCCATCACGCTTTTTTTCAATCAAATCAACCATTCTCATTTGGCTGCCCTACTTTCAAACGACCGGTGATTTCTTTTACGTACGAAAGGAAATCTTCCCGGACCCGGTTTGCCGTTTTCACCACTTCTTCGTGGTTCAAAGGCACATCAAGGATCCCCGCTGCCATATTCGTAATACAGGAAATGCCCAGTACTTTCAATCCGGCATGGCGCGCTGTGATCACTTCCGGCACTGTTGACATGCCAACCGCATCGCCGCCGATTGCGCGCACCATGCGGATTTCGGCGGGCGTTTCGTATGAAGGGCCTGTAAACGCCGCATAAACGCCTTCCTGCACATCGATTTGCAGCTCGTCTGCGATTTGTTTTGCCAATTGGCGCAATTCCGGATCATACGCGGCGGACATGTCCGGAAAACGCACGCCGAATTCCGCGTCATTCGGTCCGATCAATGGGTTCGTGCCCATCAAATTGATATGGTCGGAAATGAGCATCAGCTGGCCAGGTTTTAATTTTTCATTCACCCCGCCTGCCGCGTTTGTCACGATCAGCACTTCCACGCCGAGTTCTTTCATCACCCGCACCGGGAACGCCACCTGGCCCATCTGATAGCCTTCATAGTAATGGAAACGGCCCTGCATCGCGACGACTTCTTTTCCGCTTAAAAAACCGAAAACAAGCTGGCCGGCATGCCCCGCTACCGTCGACACGGGAAAATGCGGGATTTCTTTGTACGGCACCCGCACCGACTGTTTGATTTCTTCGCCGAGGATGCCGAGCCCGGAACCGAGGATCAGCCCGATTTTCGGCCTCCCTGTATACTTATTTTGCAAAAATGCGGCTGCTTCTTTTACCTGTCCGTAATCCATTTCAAATCCTCCTATTTTAAATCCGCCAAAAAGCTTGTACCGTATTCAGGCATTTTGACGCCAAAATTATCCGCCACCGTTGCGCCGATATCCGCGAACGTTCTCCTGACCGGCAGTGCCTTGCCAACTTGAAAACGTTTGGCATACACCAACAGGGGCACATATTCGCGCGTATGGTCCGTGCCATGGTGGACCGGGTCATTGCCGTGGTCAGCAGTAATAATCAGCAAGTCACCATCTTTCATTTTGGCAAAAACTTCCGGGAGGCGCGCATCGAATTCCTCCAGCGCTTTCCCGTATCCTTCCGGGTCGCGGCGGTGGCCGTACAAAGCATCAAAGTCGACCAAATTCAAAAAGCTTAACCCGATAAAATCTTTATCAAACGTTGCGATGAATTTGTCCATCCCGTCCATATTGGAGACGGTGCGGATCGCTTCCGTTACGCCTTCCCCGTCGTAAATATCCGAGATTTTACCGAGCGCAACGACGTCAAACCCGCTGTCTTTCAATTCGTTCATGACCGTCCGCCCGAAAGGCTTAAGCGCGTAGTCATGGCGGTTTGCCGTCCGTTTAAAACTTCCCGGCTTGCCGACAAATGGGCGCGCGATCACACGTCCGACTTTGTACTCGTCCGCAAGCGTAATTTCGCGGGCGATTTTGCAGATTTGATATAATTCTTCAAGCGGCACTACTTCTTCGTGCGCGGCAATCTGCAAAACGGGATCGGCGGATGTATAAACGATTAAAGCGCCGGTTTTCATATGCTCTTCCCCGAGTTCTTCGATAATCGCCGTCCCGCTCGCCGGCTTGTTGCCGATCACTTTGCGGCCTGTTTTTTCTTCCAAAAGGGAGATCAGTTCGGGTGGAAAACCGTCCGGGAATGTCCGGAAAGGCTCCTTTATATTCAAACCCATGATTTCCCAGTGGCCCGTCATCGTATCTTTTCCGTTTGACGCTTCTTGCATTTTCGTGTAATACGCTAGCGGCTTTTCCGCCGGCTTTATGCCTTTAATTTCGTGGATATTGGACAGCCCAAGTCTTGCCATATTCGGCATATGGAGCCCGTTCATTCTTTCCGCGATATGGCCGAGCGTATCCGCGCCCTTATCATTAAATTTATCAGCATCGGGCGCTTCCCCGATCCCGACGGAATCCATTACAATGAGATGCACCCTTTTGAATCCGCTCTCTTTCATTTCATTGCCTCCTCAAGCTTTGCGGCAGCCGTCTATCTGCCGTGAATGTGATCATAATTATTATTTTACTAAAATCTGCCACAAAAGTACAAGAAAGGGCCGGATGCTTCAACCTGCCCCGTGGAATGCAAGGAGGGAGAAGCATCAGGCCCTTGGATGGAATTTGGCATAGACATCTTTTAATCTTGTTTTCGAGACGTGGGTATAAATTTGCGTTGTCGAAATATCAGCATGCCCGAGCATTTCTTGCACCGCCCGCAAATCAGCGCCGTTTTCGATCAGATGGGTAGCAAACGAATGCCTGAGCGTATGCGGCGTAATGTCTTTTTCAATATTTGCTTTTTTGGCGAGCGCTTTTAAAATTTTCCAAAACCCCTGCCGCGTCAGCCGGCTGCCGTGGTGGTTCAAAAACAGCGCATCCGTTTTTTCCGTTTTGGGCACTAATTTCGGTCGCCCGTCTTTTAAATACCGTTCAAGCGCCGCAGTTGCTGTACGCCCGACCGGGATAATCCTTTCCTTGTCCCCTTTTCCGATGCATTTCAAAAAGCCCATCGACAAATGGAGGTCATCGAGATTTAGCCCGATCAGTTCACTGACACGCATGCCGGTTGCATACAGCAGCTCAAGCATCGCCTGGTCACGCATATGGAGCGGCGTATCCCCTTTCGGCGCGGCAAGCAGCGCTTCGACTTCCTGGATGCTTAATACTTTCGGCAAAGTGCGCTCGGCCCGGGGAGTTTCAATATGGACGGTCGGGTCATGGTCCGCCGCCCTTTCCCTCAGCAGAAACTGGTGGAAAGACCGGATCGAGGCGACATGCCTTGCGAGCGTCTTCGATGATTTCCCCTGCTGTTTTAAAAAGTTCAAAAAATGCATGATATGGAACCGCGTCACTTCATTCCAGGACGCGAGCAGCTCCACCTTTTGCAAATAACGGAGATAGCTGCGCAAATCGCGTTCATACGATGCAACCGTATTCTTGGCCAGCCCTTTTTCAACAACCATAAAATGCATAAAATCTTTTAATTGGTCTTCCATTCCGATTACTCCCCATCCATATAAAAGAGCAACAGGCGTTGTACCCACGCCGGCTCATCCTTCGCGGCCGCGCTTACCTTAACGGCCGCCCCTTTTGGTTTTTCATAGCGGTGGTAGTTTTCATATTCCTGATTAACCCACAGCAGCGTAAAGTAAAAAAGCAACGTGCAGCATAAAAACAGAATGAAGATTTTCAGCACATGGAGCAACATTTTCAGCCACGGCATGTTTCGTCCGCCTTTCTGAATCACTTTTAATACAAGCTATGACAGACTTTTGCCGAATTATACATGTTGTATGTAAAAATTTCTGAGGTAGCCAAAAACGCATATTATAACAAAAACCTTTTCGTCCGCGCGAAAAGGCCTGGTCATTCTTCTTTTGTCCCGTCTTTCTTTCCCTTTTCTTTTTGCTGGCACCTGTAGCAGATGCCGTGAAATGTCAGGCGGTGGTCTTTAATGATAAAATGCCAGCGGCTTTCCACAACTTTTTCTACATTTTCCAATAAATCTTCCTGTATTTCGTCCACCGCGCCGCATTCGATGCACACAAGGTGATGATGAAAATGTGCGGCGCCTTCCTGCCTGAGGTCATAGCGGTATACCCCGTCGCCGAAATTGATTTTGTCCACCACTTTCAGTTCGGACAGCAGTTCCAAAGTACGATAAACGGTGGCGAGACCGATCTCAGGGGATTTTTCTTTTACAAGGAGGTACACATCTTCCGCACTCAAATGGTCCGTTTCATGTTCAAGCAAAACGCGCACGGTCGCCTCTCGCTGCGGCGTCAGCTTGTAACTGGCTGAATGTAATTGCTTTTTAATTCTATCAATACGAGCTTCTTCCATTATTCCTCCCCCTCGCCGCTGTCTATGATATTATAGCAGATTAAGGGAAATAGTCAAAATGAAATGATTATAAACTGTAAAAAATAATGGTTATTTTTTAATATTAATTATTAATTAATAATCTTCATAACAGACTGCATAAGCTGCGGGGAAATGTACGCTTCCACGCAAGCCGCCAGCAATACGGCAATGAATGCCGCGGCAAGTGCCCCACAATATTTGATAAATAAATGGAAAAACGCATAATGGGCTGATTGTTTGATGAAAATTTTACGGATCAGGTTTAAGGAAAACATAACCGCGATCACGGACGTAAAAATAAACATCGGAATAATGAGCAGATTTTGCGGGAGGACGGTGACAAATGCGAGCAAAAACCCGCCCCACCTCATTTGGTTCACGAGAAAGCCGATCGAAAAACCGACAACAAGTCCCTTTAAAAAAAGAAGAATGAGAATGAGCGGCAAGCCGATGATCGAAATGCCGAGCACCCAAATCAGCACGAGAAATTTGATATTGTGCAAAAAACTCGAACGGAATAAATCTTCCGGCGCAGCGACTTTGCCGGTCGACACTTGTCCGAAAAATTGCTTCAAATAGAAAAACAAATCTTCTTTCTGGGCGATGGACAGGCTGTTGACAATGACGGCGCCAAAGATCACGCCCATCAAAAACAGCACGATGACAAACGAATAAATAGAGGAATTTTCCCTGATATGGCGGCTGATCGGATTTTGTAGCACATTTTGTTTCCGCATTGCTTTCCCCTCCTGAAAGCGAGTTGGCTCTTGCTATCAATCTATGAAAGGAGGGGAACGTTTATGCAGGAGATGGAGGAAACGGTCTACCGGGGCTTTTTCTGCTTCACCTTTCCGTATTTTCCGCCGCCGCCCGAGTCAAGCGCCAGCATTCCTGCCCGTGCTTTTACGATCAGATCCGAAAGACTCAGGTTAACGACTTCACGAAGCGCCTCCTCCGGTACGCGGTGCAAAATATCCATCTCCGTCCCGAAATGGTCCAGTAGTTTTGCCATCGTTTTCGGTCCGAGACCTGGCAAAAACTCAAGCGGCACCTGGTGGATATAAGGCGGGCGCGTGTTAAGCGGTTGGGCATCCGCCAATTCTTCAATCCGTCCGGAAACGCCTTTCGTTTTTAACGGGGACCCGCAATGCGGGCAAATTCCACTTGAAACAGGCTGGCGGCATTTAGCGCACGTCGTTGTGTAATACTTCCCGAGTTTCGGGTTTAACCCGTAATTTGCGATGATCCGGTTCCCCCCCTCATTCCGGAACGCCTTTAAAAGAGCATTGAATGACGGAGACTCAAGTGCCACCATTTGGTATTCCCTCGCGATTTTTGCAAGCGAGTGCGCATCCGAATTCGTCACAAATGGATAGCGGTGCAGCTCCCCGATCCGGTCCGCCATATCAGTATCGGAACTTAACCCGAGTTCTACGGCATCAATCAAATCCGGGTCAAGCACTTCTTCGAGCGACCGTTCCACCCCTTTTCCGTACAAGCTTTTAAAAGGGGTAAACACATGGGCGGGAATAAACATTCCATCCAGCGCCTTCACTTTTTGCTGCAGCTCTTTTGCCCCCGCGCGGATCCGCTGCGTGCTTAAATGCGGATTGGCAACACGCGCCGCATACCATCCGGAAAACGCATCAAGTGCTGCCAATTCCGGAAAATAGGCGAGCACATGGACCGGCCCCAGGCAATTTTCATCATAAACTTCAATTTCAACACCCGGGATCAGTGTGACTTTCCCCTGGTACAAAAGCCCGCCGCCTTTTAACGGGGCTAAACCGCCTGAACCGATAAGCGTTCTGATTTCTTCCCTTACTTCCGGTGAATGGCAGTCGATCACCCCGACAATGTCCAACCCCTTCGGTTTTTTGGCCGCTTTTAAAATATTTTCAAGCGTGAGGCTTTGTGCACCCGTAATTTTTACCGGCCTGCCCATTTGCGTGCGCCCGATATGGATATGCAGATCAGCAAAATAAGCCTCGTTGTTCATTTGTTTTCCCCCAGCAGGATCCAATGCTGAAGGGCGATGATCGTTTTGGCATCGCATAATTTCCCCGACCGGAGCATCCCTTTCACCTCATCAAGACTGAATTCCAAAATGTCGACAAACTCATCGTCATCTCCCGCTTTCGGCTCTTCCAGTTTTTCAAGGCCTGTAGCCATATAAAGTCGGATCCATTCATCGGCAAAACCCGGCGAGGTGTAAAAAGCAGTTATCGGCTCCAATTTCCCGCACGCATAGCCGGTTTCTTCCTCGAGTTCACGCATCGCCGCCTCCAGCGGATCTTCCCCCGGTTCCAGTTTCCCGGCCGGAATTTCGATGAGCGCGCGCTCGGCCGCTTTCCGGTATTGTTCGACCATGACAACTTTATTTTCTTTCGTGACAGCCAGCACAGCGACGGCACCAGGGTGCTTGATCACCTCGCGCTTTGATGTCTTCCCGTCCGACAGCTCGACATCCAATACTTGCAAATGCAATATTTTCCCGTTAAAAATCTCTTCCACCTTCAACGTTTTTTCTTCGTATTTATGCATGTTACCAAACTCCTCGAGTTCTTGATTCTAAACTGACTCATATATTTTACCATAAAAAAGTTACCGGCCAGGGGAGTGAAAAATGATGACCATTCTTGTCCATCCAAAAGGCATTATTTTGAAAGGAAAGGCTTGGGAAATCCGCGCACAACTGAAAAAATACAGCCGCAAGTACAGCACGGTCGAGGAATGGATTGAAAAAACGTGTTCCTAAACCCAATGTTTGTGTTTTTCCCTCTCGCTTTTATACAATAAAAGAAAAAGGGGGAAGGAAAAAATGGAAAAAAACCGTTTAGGCAATTCCAATTTATATGTATCAAAACTCGGTCTCGGCTGCATGTCGCTCGGCACTGACCCGAAAAGAGCGCGCGCCATTATCGAAACGGCGCTCGAAGAAGGCGTCAACTATTTCGACACGGCCGACCTTTATGACCACGGCACCAACGAAAAATTGGTAGGCGGGGCGCTCAAAAACGTGCGCGGGGAAGTGGTCATCGCGACGAAAGTCGGGAACCGCTGGAATGAAGACGGCAAAGGCTGGCATTGGGACCCGTCCAAAGCATACATAAAAGAATCCGTCAAACAAAGCCTGAAGCGCCTCGGTACGGATTATATCGATTTGTACCAGCTCCACGGCGGAACGATCGAAGACCCGATTGAAGAAACGATTGAAGCGTTTGAAGAGTTAAAAGCAGAAGGCGTGATCCGTTATTACGGCATTTCTTCCATCCGCCCGAATGTCATCCGCGAATACATGAAAAAATCGTCAATCGTAAGTGTGATGATGCAGTACAGCTTATTGGACCGGCGCCCGGAAGAAACGGTCACGGATCTTTTGGAGGAAAACGGGATCAGCATTGTCGCCAGGGGCCCGGTCGCAAAAGGAATTTTAAGCGGGAAAATGATGGAAAAGGTGCCCCGGGACGGGTATCTTGATTACACTTACGAAGAAATCGCCACACTTCTTGAAAAAATCAAAGAAGCGCTGCTTGGCGGCGGACGGACGATGCTCGAGCTCGCCCTCCAATATGACCTCGCCTGCCCTACGGTTGCTTCAGTCGTTGCCGGCGCCAGCTCCCCGGACCAGGTGCGTGCCAATGCCAATGCGGTGAATGCACTGCCTTTAACAGAACGGGAACTCAACCTGCTTCGCGAAATCACAAAGCAAAATGTTTATACCGCACACCGATAACCCTGCACGGCAAAGGATGCGCGCCATTCTTTGCCATCTTATTTATGCCCCCCGCGCAAAAAGCGTCACCTGAATCGTCCGTTTTCGACAATATTTGCGCCAACATTCTGCCCAGATTCCAAAATAATGGCACCCTTTGCCGATATAATAGGGGAAGAAAGGATGAATTTGTCATAACAATTTTTAGATTTTTCGACAAATTCCACCATCACGGATAGAAAAAATGTCTATATTCATAATGAACCGATTGTTCGGATACAAGGATTGGAGAAATCAGAAAAGAGCAAACCTTTTTGAAAAATAGAGGCGCAAAGCCACAGGTCTAAGGCGGAGGCTAAGACGGCTGGGCTGCCTGAAATACATTGTATTTTAGGAGGAATGAGGATGAAGCCTGATGTTCAATATTCCAATAAACAGTTGGATCAGGAATGGGTGCATCTCATCAGCATGGCAAAAAACAAGGGGCTGTCGGTCGCCGAATTCCATTCTTTTTTAAGAAAGAAAAAAGCAAAAGGCAATCATAAAGGCTGACGAACTTAGGAACGATTTTTGGGGGGTTGTGAATTTTTTTGTTCTAGATATGAAACATATTCTTCGTTATATGCTATAATAAAACGGAGGTAGGTGACGTGCATGATTGGCGAACGAATTAAAAGCTACCGCCTGAAAAAAGAACTGTCTTTATCTGAATTGGCTGAAAAAGCAGGCGTGGCAAAATCTTATTTAAGTTCCATTGAACGGAATATCCAAACCAACCCATCCATTCAATTTCTCGAAAAAATTTCCCAGGTGCTCGGGGTGTCTATCGGTGTCTTGCTCCACGACCAAATAGATGAGAAAGAAACAACAGAACTTGATGCCGAGTGGGAACAGCTGGTCATTGAAGCCATGCATTCCGGTGTATCCAAAGAAGAATTTCGGGAATTCCTCGAATATAACAAATGGAAAATGGGGCGAAAGTAAAAGCACAGGCAGTTGCGCAAAAAGCGGCTGCTTTTGCTTTATTTGCCGAGGCGGGCGGTGTTTTTCCGCGCCGGCAATCAAGCAAGGCCGGCCCCCTGCCAGGAACCAATTCTGTTTGCACGTTTGTATCCGGCATTGCTGCCCCTTTTTCTGTGTTATTTTTGCCTGGAGCAGCCTTGTTTACAGCTGTTTTGGCGTTTTCGGTGTTTTGCTTCGCTGTGCTGCTTTGTGACGATTGGTGCGCTTTTTCCACCCCGGATTTCCCGCTTTTCACCTATACCCCTTTCTGTTCCCTCCCTGGATTTTCCAGTAGTCCTTTTTAGAGAACAAATCCATCCTCCTTTTATCTATTTTTTATAATTAAAACAGTGAAAATGTGCATTTTATCAGCGTTTGTTTTAACGATCTGCACAACTTGAATATACGAAAGCACGTTAATTTTGTATAACTTTAAAAAAGTGGTATTTTCTTAATTAAGAACATTTTTTGTTCTTTTTCTCAAATTATTTCATCCGTCCGTACAATTTTGGCATTTTATAAAGAATCGATCGTTTTTTATAATGAACATTAAGGACTTATCAAAAAAGGAGAATACCATGATCGGGAAAAAGATAAAAGAACTCCGCCTGAAAAAAGGCTACTGCTACTCGATTACACACTGGCGGGCCGGCGTGTCGAAATCTTATTTAAGTTATATTGAACGAAACATCCGCAATAACCCTTCCCTTGAGTTTCTCGCAAAAATCGCGCGCCCGCTTGATACAACTGTCGAATATTTGCTGCTTGATGTGCTTGCGGAAAAAACTTGGCGGAAGACACTTTTGACGAGAAGTGGATCGAACTTTTAAGGAAGGTCATTGATGAGGGGATGAAAAAAGAGGATTTCATCAAGATGAAGGAATTTATCAAGTTTAAAAACTGGCAAGATTCAAACAAATAAAATTGGAGGAATTGACTATGGATATTGCGCACAGCCAAAAAAAGAATGGATGCTGCTGTTGAAAGAAGCGAGGGAGATCGGGATTTCCGCTGAAGACATCCGTGCTTTCCTCCGCAGTTCTGCAAAGCAAACACAACCCAAAAAAGAAACCGGGCGGCCAGAACCATGAAAAAAATTACCGCCTTCATTCTGTTTTTTCCGGCATCCTGATGATGTATCGGGAGCGCGCCGGAAGTATATCGTCATGTCCTTGTTGCCGGGGCATAATAAAGCCCCGCATGCACTTTTCAGGCGGGGTCTCGTCAATTATTTAAATTTTCTCCAATCCATATCAGATTCTTCCAGCAGTTCCGCAAACGATTTGTTTTTTTCGCGCCGCTTCCTTTCTGCCCTTCTCCTTTCCGCTTCCGCTTTTTTCTTTTCTTCCTCCTCCACGGTCAATTCCTGCTTCGCTTGTTTCAGCTTCTCAAGCACATCGCTCCCCAGCGCATCCTGCAATCGGAGCTTTTCTTCCTGCTTTTCTTTTTTCAGCTGTGTCTGCCTGTTTTTCGCCATTTTCCGCTGCCTGCAAAACCGCAAATGTGCCCGGATTTACAACGTTTTTCCGACATATGTGCAAGTTTGCAAACAACCTTCACCGCCCTTCCCGTAAATTTCCGTTTTTTTCTATTTTACCATTTCCGGCCGCATTTTTTAACATACCATCTCCTGTACAGTTTTGCAGAAATCAAATGTCCATAAAAAAAATTGTCAAATTAGGCGCCGTTCGGTTTAAAAATCCGCGGAATCTTTGGTATAGTAGCGTTAAAGAAAAGATTTACGTGTTTTTTGAATCTTTTCTTCCCGGCTTTCCGTATTAGACATATGGCCAAATTTATCAAGAAATGTACAGGGGTGTCCAATCATGAAATTTTTTATTGGCGCGGTAATCCGCACGGCCATTACCTTTCCAAGCATACTCCTGCTTTGGATGCTCATTTATTTTGCTTTCGGCCGTTTGTTTTGGCTGTCCCTTCTGCTGTCATTTGCAGGCGGTTTTTTGGTCAACCGCCTCGTGAAGTGGCTTATGGTGAGGAGCTTTCTGAAAGAACAGCAGCTGTCCAGAAAGGATTATTTGTATATCCGTAAAAACTTGAAAGAAGCCGATAGAAAAATCAAGCGGCTGCAAAAAACATTTTTTTCCGTCCGCAGCATCGGTACATTCAAGCTTTTTTATGATATGAATAAAGTGATCCGGAAAATACATGCTTTGGTTAAAAAAGAACCGAAGCGCTTTTACCAGGCGGAATCGTTTTATTTTTACCACCTGGATTCCATGGTGGAACTGGCGGAAAAATACGCCCTGTTAAATGGTCAGCCTGTCAAAAATAAAAAAATGTCCGATCATTTACAGGATACGGAAGAAGCATTAAAGCAATTGGGCCGTGAGACGGAAAAGGATTTGTACCATATGCTTTCGACCGATTTGGACGAGCTCGACTTTGAACTGGCTTACGCGAAACATTCGCTGGAACGCAAATCTCCCTCCGGCATGAAAGGAGTTTGAAAAAATGACAGAAGAAAAACAACCGCTCTGGCAGGAACCGGCTGGAGAAAACCTTGATGACCTGCTTGCCGATCCTTTCGGCAGCCAGGATCCCGGAGACAAGGAAATACGAGAGGTGCAGCCTGCCGGGGGCCGGAAACCTGCACGCCTTGTCGACATGCTTCCGGAAGAAAACCGCGAAAAAGCGTATGAACTGGCAAAACAAATCGACCCTGCAAACCACCAGGCCGTCATTTTATACGGCACACAGGCGCAGTCGAAATTGCTGAATTTTTCGCATGCGATGCTTGACCAGGTACAGAAAAAAGATATCGGGGAAATCGGCGATATTTTAAACGAACTAATGCGCAAACTCGAGCAGGTCAACCCGGAGGAACTTGTGCCCGAAAAGAAAAACTTCTTTTCGCGCATGCTTGGCAAAATTTCCAACTCTGTACAGGAACTGCTGTCGAAATACCAGAAAACGAGCGCCCAGATCGACCGCATCAGCGTGAAGCTCGACCTTTCGAAAAAAACGCTGCTGAAAGATATCCAAATACTCGAGCAGCTGTATGAAAAAAACAAAGATTATTTCCACGCGCTCAATATTTATATTGCGGCCGGTGAACTCAAGCTTGATGAACTGCGCACCAAAACAATTCCCGAGCTGAAGAAAAAAGCGGAAGCAACCGGCGACCAGATGGCTTTCCAGGAAGTAAGCGACATGATCCAGTTTGCCGACCGGTTGGAAAAACGGCTGCACGATCTGAAATTGAGCCGGCAGATCACCATCCAGAGCGCGCCGCAAATTCGCCTCATCCAAAACACAAACCAGACACTGGCAGAGAAAATCCAGTCTTCGATCATGACCGCGATCCCGTTATGGAAAAACCAGATTGCCATCGCATTAACGCTTATCCGCCAGCGCCATGCGGTTGAGGCTCAAAAGCAGGTGGCAAAAACGACAAATGAGCTGCTGCTGCGGAATGCGGAAATGCTGAAGGCCAACACGATTGAAACGGCGCAGGAAAACGAACGCGGCCTTGTGGATCTCGAAACGTTGAAAAAGACGCAGGAAAACTTGATTTCAACGCTCGAAGAAACGCTCCGCATCCAGCAGGAAGGTAGGGCAAGGCGGGTCCAGGTCGAACAGGAACTGGTGACAATGGAAAACGAGCTGAAGCAGAAGCTGATGAATTTAAAATAAGCCGCTTCCGGATAATTGGACCGTTTTTCGGGCATCCTAACCCTATCTTCTTTTCGGGGGATTGGTATGAAAAAACTCGACAAAGGCTATAGCCAAAAAGGGAAACCTTCAGCGGATACACCGAAACAGATGATGGCCGCGGAAGATTTGGAAAAAGCTATCCATCCGGCAAAACGGCAGAACAGCCCGCAATAATACGGCAACCGGCACGGCTCATTTCGCCGCGTCGGTTTTTGTTTGCAATCATTCGGCTTGCGGGCATATAATCGTATAATCGTCTTAAACGTTTATTTTAAGATACGGAGGGATTTTTTTGAAAAAAGTTTTATCTTTTTTGGGCACGGCGGCGCTTTCGGCAGGCGCGCTCGGATTTTATATTTCCGAGCAGGTGATGCATATGCGCAAAAAAGACGAACACCTGATCATTGACCGCGAAGTTGCGGCAAAGCGGCTAGATCTTGAAGCATACGCGTCTCTGCCGAAAGAAGAAGTGTGGATCCTCTCCCCTTTCGGCTATATGCTGAAATCTGTCTGGGTCAAGCCCTACCCCGATTCAAAAAAATTCATGATTTTCTGTCACGGCGTAACAGAAAACAAAATGAATTCGATCAAGTACATGAATGTTTTTCTTAAACGGGGCTTTAATGCCATCCTTTACGACCACAGGCGCCACGGAGAATCCGGTGGCAAATCGACGAGCTACGGCTACTACGAAAAATTTGATTTGAAAGCGGTTGTCGATGCGCTGCTGGCGCGCGAAGGGGAAGACATTTTTTTCGGCATCCACGGCGAATCGATGGGCGCCGCAACGCTTCTTTTGTATGCCGGGCAGCTTTGTGACCGGGCGGATTTTTATATCGCCGACTGCCCGTTTTCCAGTTTTCGCACCCAATTGATCCAGGAGTTTACACACGAGGCAAAGTTGCCTGGAAAATGGTTTTTCCCGCTTGCCGACCTTTTTGTCCGCATCCGCGACGGCTACTCGCTCCGCCATGTTTCACCGATCGATGTGGTCGACCGCATCAGAAAGCCTGTTTTGTTTATCCACAGCGCCAAGGACGATTACATTCTGCCGGAAATGACAAAAGCCCTGTACGAAAAGAAAAGAGGGCCGAAACAGCTGTTTATTGCCGAAAACGGAGCCCATGCCCAGTCATTTAATTTGAACCGGGAACAGTATGAAAAAGCGGTTGATGAATTTTTGGAAAACATTGTCCTCGGAAACCGCAATTTTTAACGCATCCTTCCCGTTTTTCTGAACATCCGCTTATGTCCATGAATATGGTATAGGAGCATGAAATCGGGGAGTGTCGAAGATGGAAATTTATACTGTGCAGCAAGGCGATACGCTTTGGCGGATTGCAAACCGCCTTAATGCGGATCTTGCGCAGCTTTTGGCGGCAAACGGGCTCGGTGGCTCGTCGCCGCTTGTGCCCGGCCAGGCACTTGTTATTCCTGACCGGTTTTTCCAATATATCGTCCAGGAAGGGGACCAGCTCGGAACGATTGCCGCGCGCCTCGGCGTTACGGCCCGGTCCCTGATCGAAGCCAATGTGCTCCGCAATCCCGCCTCACTTTCTCCGGGGCAGGTACTTTATATCCCTTACAGGAACCATACGGTCAGAGCAGGCGAAACATTGTACGGGATTGCCCGGGCTTATGGAGTGAACCCGCAAAGTATTACCCGGGCAAATCAGCTTACAAGCGCATCCCTTGCTGTAAGCCAGGTGCTTCGTATCCCGGCTCCCGCACGGCCGGTAAAAGAAGTCAACGCCTATACAACTTCTTTTGATGTTGCAGGCGCCGGGGAAGTATACAGGCTTGGGCATTATTTTACGTACCTGTCCCCTTTCCGCCATGCTTTCCGGGAAGACGGCAGCCTGACGCCGCTCAATGACCGCCCTGTCATCCAGGCGGCGGAAGCAAACGGTGTCCAGCCGCTTTTGATTCTCGCCAATTTTACGGAAAGGGGCTTCAGTTCCGATTTGGCGGCCCGGCTGCTCCGGAACGAACCACTGCAGGGCACGCTGATCAATAATCTTTTAACAGCCATGAGGCAAAAAGGCTACCGCGGCGTAAACTTTGATTTTGAGTATGTGTACCCTGAAGACCGCGACCGTTATACAGCCTTTCTGCAGCGCGCCGTCCGCCGCCTGCGCCCTGAAGGCTTTCTCGTTTCGACCGCGCTCGCGCCGAAAAATTCCGGAACACAGCAAGGGCTGCTTTATGAAGCCCATGATTACGGGGCGCATGGCGCAATCGTCGATTTTATCATCCTCATGACGTATGAATGGGGCTGGGCAGGCGGCAGGCCGTGGGCAATTGCGCCGATCAACGAAGTGAGACATGTCCTGGATTACGCCGTCACCGTTATCCCACCGAATAAAATCATGATGGGGGCGCCGCTTTACGGGCGCGACTGGAAAATCCCGTGGCACCAAGGGACATTTGCGCGCACCATAAGCCCCCAGGAAGCAGTTGCTTTAGCGGCACAATACGGCGCGGAAATCCGCTACCATCCAACGTATCAGTCGCCTTATTTCCGTTACACCGATGAAACCGGCCAGCAGCATGAAGTCTGGTTTGAAGACGCACGCAGCATACGGGCAAAAATCAATTTGTTGAACGAATACGGCCTGCGCGGCATCAGCTACTGGGTGCTCGGCAACCCGTTCCCGCAAAACTGGGTTGTCCAGCAGGCGCTCGTGCAGGCAAGAAAAAGATGAAAGGCGTGGCCGGCAAACGTGGAAAGCTTGCCGGCTTTTTTCATGCCCGTTCCACATCGATAATGGCATCCATTTTTAAAAAAACGGCCTCCCCTGTTTTTTTAAGCAGCTTCAATTCCCTTTCCAGCGGGCGGAAATCTTTTACGGTGCCGGTGATCTCGCGGAACGACCCGTCCTCGAAAAAACGGACCGAAACCGGCGCCTGTATCTCTCGGGCAAGCTTGAGCATCCGGTTGATCTTTTCGAGATGCTGCTCATCCAGTTCAGGTTTTTGCAGTTTTCCCTGCTCCCTTTTCCGTTTTAGAATTGCCTGTTTATGCTCGGGCAAAAACATGCGCGACCCCTCCCAAAGTTTGTTTCCGCGCCGCAAATAATCGTTCATTTATAATGCCCCCCTATCTTTTTGGCGCGTTCCAAAGCCTGGCCGGCATCGAGCAGCGACACCGCCCAGATGATCGACGCGGCCCCGTACTTCTGCTTGATGCGGTCCATCGTATAGCCGATTTTTCTTTGCGCCTCTTTGTTTTCAAACAATTCCAGCTGCCGGGTCTTGTCGCTGCACAGGCGCGACAGCTGCACGCTGATACGGCGCACCGGTTTCCCGTTCCAAAATTCGAGAAACAGCCGGCATGCCGCCCGGTAGACGTCCATCGTCCCGTTTGTCGGCGTCATGAGGGCCGTCTGGCGGTGGAACCCCGTCGGATGCGTATAGTCCGCCCCCTGGCAGCCGACCGAAACGCACCCCCCCATCACGCCTGATATCCGCGCCCTTGAACAAACTTCTTCGCTCAGTTCAAGAAGAATCACTTTAATTTCGCGCTCGAAACTCGCGTAATCGCGCGGCAGTGTCATCGCGTGCCCGATCGCCTTCTGCCCGTCATGCGATTCCCTTGAAACAGGCGAATAATCAATGCCGTTTGCCGTCTCCCACAGCACCTGCCCGTTTATGCCCCATCTTTTCTTTAAAACGGGCAGCGGGAAGCGGGCAAGCGCGCCAATTGTATAAATGCCGAGCCGCTTTAAATGCCGCTCCATCCGGCTTCCGACGCCGAACATCGCGCCGACCGGCAAAGGCCATAAATATTCCTCGATATTATGATGATTCAGTTCAAAGATGCCGTTTTTATTTTTTTTTGCAAAATTATCGCATGCCATTTTTGCGAGCACTTTATTCGGTCCGATCCCGCAACGGGCGTAAACACCGGTTTCATTCATGATATCCCGCTGGATTTTGGCGGCGATTGCATGCGGCTCCCCGAACAGCCGCCTGCTGCCCGTCACATCCATGAACTGTTCGTCGACCGAATACGGTTCGACCATATCCGTATATCGTTCAAGGATGGCGGTAATTTGCAGAGACACATCCAAATAACGCTGCATGCGCGGCCGGACGATAACCGCATCAGGGCAGAGCTGCTGCGCTTCCCATAAGCGGAGGGCATTTTTGACGCCGCGTTTTTTCGCAAGCGGGCAGCCAGCCAGCACCACCCCGGACCGGCGCGCCGGATCGCCCGACACGATCACGGGCTTATCTTTGTATTCCGGATGGTCGGCCTTTTCAATGCTCGCATAAAATGACTGCATATCAACAAGAAAAATGACACGCTGGCCCAATTTCCACCCCTTCTTCCCTTACTTAGTTAGCGAGAAAGAATCACGAACCTATGTTCTTATTCTATACCCTATTATATTCGAATATACGTTCCCTATCCAATTATTTTTTTGGAAATGCAGCTATTTTTTTCCAGTAAAATTGGTGACCGGAATCCACTTCGGTATCCGGCTGGGGAAAGGAATCTTCTGCAGGAGTACACCCGTCAGAAAAAATATTTTTCTCAACAAATTTCAGACTTTGAGAAAAGAATGCTGCTTTTCTCCCCGTTTTTTTGCCCACGCTGATTTCCCGTATGTTTCCGCTGATTCAGCAAACCAAGGCGGGCGACCGTTGTTAACGCCGCTTTCCGTTGGCAGTCACGGGCTTCATCACGTGGCAATTCAGTTCGAGGGGAGCCCCTGCCGGCAATTTTCGCAGTCATTAAAAAATCCACGGGTGCAAATACCTGTGGATTTTCCTTCCTATCATTTTTTGAAAAACGCATTCCGCCCGAGCCTTTCCACAAACCCGGGAAAAAGTGCATGAATCATGCTTCCCGCATTCATCCATTGTGGGGCATTGATTTCGCGTCGGTTTGTAAACATGGCGCCGGCAATTTTTTCCGCCAGCTTTTCAGGATCGAGCATGAACTTTTCAATATTTTTCCGGTATGTCCCCGATTTGTCGGCAATGTCAAAAAAGTGGGTCGCAATCGGCCCCGGGTTTACGGCGGTCACATAAACACCGAACCGTGACATTTCCATCCGCAGGCTGTTCGTAAACCCGAGCACAGCAAATTTACTTGCGGCATAAACGCTTGATTTCGGCGTCGCCATTTTTGCCGCCTGTGAAGCAATGTTTACGATATGGCCGGCGCGCTTTTTTTGCATATGCGGCGCAACCGCTTTTGTGCAGGCGATCAGCCCGATGACATTGACGTCGAATATGCCCCTGACATCTTCCATCCGGATGTCCTGGACTTCGTCAAATACGCCAAACCCGGCATTGTTGACGAGGATATCAATATTTCCGTGCCGGCTGTAAATCGCATCAAATACGGCGGGGATTTTTTCGTGTTCGGATACATCGAGCCGGATTGCATCGCAAGCAACAGAATAAGCCGCCTCGATCTCTGCCTTGATTTTTTCAAGCTTTTCAAGGCTGCGGGCAAGCAAAACAAGATTGGCCCCGTTTTTTGCGCACGCAAAAGCGATTTTTTCACCAAGCCCGCCGGATGCGCCGGTAATGACAATCGTTTTGTTTCTTATACGTCCGTTCATATTGCCATCTTCCCCAATTTTTCGTATGTATCTTACAATTGTATCGCATGCCGCCTGGAATGTCACTTTCGGAAAGGCCCCTATTTTCTCTGAAAATTCCAAGAATATCCTCTTGACAATGGTTCCTTTTTTCTTCATAATGAATAATACATTTTCAATATGCGATCGGCTATGACCGGGACCAGTAAGCCACGCATGATGCAAGAGAGTGGAGTTCGAGGCTGGAAAACTTCGCCATCCTCTGCTTGGCCGAACCTGCCCTGTGAGCTGTTTGGCAAACCAAACCGGAATAAACCGTTAGACTAATGAGATGCGGGAAGCCATTTTCCCGCAAAAAAGGTGGTACCGCGGAACAACGCCCTTTCGTCCTTTAACGGATGAAGGGGCTTTTTGCTTGGAAGGAGGAAAAACGATGAAAGTATCTTTTATCGGCGCCGGATCGATCGCCGAAGCTATGATCGGGGGCATACTGAAAAAAGGCGTTGTCAAATCCGGTGATATCAAGGTGCATAACCGTACAAACAAAAAAAGGCTTGCGGCATTGGAACACCGGTACGGCATCCAGGCCGCACCAACATTGGAACAGCTTTTTGACGGCCCGGATGTTGCCGTTTTGGCTGTAAAACCGAAAGATGTTCCAGGAGTGCTCCGGTCCGTCCAGCCGCTGATCGCACCTGGAACACTCTTTATTTCGGTAGCGGCCGGGATCACCATCCCGTTTATGGAAAACCAATTGAGCCTGGACATTCCAATTGCACGCGCCATGCCAAATACCTCGGCAAAAGTCGGGCAGTCGGCAACCGGGATCGCGTTTAACGCAGCCGCCACTAAAACGGACCGTAGGCGTGCGCTCGAAATTTTTTCGGCGATCGGCCTTACGATGGTTGTGGAAGAAGAGCAGCTCGATGCGTTGACGGGACTATCTGGCAGCGGACCGGCCTATATTTATTATATCGCCGAAGCGCTTCAGCAATCGGCAGCAGAAATCGGGCTTGAAGCACACGCGGCGAAACACCTCATTATCCAGACGATCATCGGCGCGGCGGAAATGCTAAAAACTTCAAACGAGCCGCCGAAAGCACTCCGGAAAGCCGTCACAAGCCCGAACGGCACAACGGAAGCAGGCATCCGCATCCTTGATGAGCGGGATGTGAAACAGGCATTTATCGATTGCGTCAAAGCGGCAACAAAGCGTTCAAAAGAATTGTCCCTTGTCCAAAAAGAAACCCCGGTAGCAGAATAACGTAAAAACACAAAGCGGTGGGCAACCCAAAATGCCCCGCCGCTTTTTTATATTAGGAAACAGGCACTTCCATGAAGTCATGCACAAGCAGACTTTCGGGAAATACCGTTTTCGCTTCCTGCTCTAAGACAGGCCAGTCTTCTTTGCCGTACCTTGAGCTGATATGGGTGAGGAGAAGCTGCTTCGCCCCCGCTTCTTTCGCCGTTTTCGCCGCCTGAAATGTCGTGGAGTGAAAATAATCATGCGCCATTTTTTCACTTTCCCGGTTAAATGTCGCTTCATGAATTAGGAGATCGGCATTCTGCGCCAGCCGGACAGCTGCCGGGGACGGCCTTGTATCACCAAGGATAGCGACGACCCTCCCCTTTTTCGCCGGGCCGAGATAATCTTTTCCGTTGATCGTGCGGCCGTCATCGAGCGTCACCGTCCGGCCTTCTTTCAGCAGCCGGTACACAGGGCCGGGGTGGATCCCTTCTTTTTTCAATTTTTCGGCATCAAGGGCGCCCGGCTTGTCTTTTTCCATAATCCGGTAGCCGAAGCTTTCGATCCCGTGGTTTAAACGGCGCGCCTCAACTGTAAACTGGCCGTCTTCAAACACTGTCCCTTCGCCGATTTCAATAACGGACAAAGGATATTTCACATGCGTTTCGCTCACCCTCAAGGAGACTTCCACAAAATCCTTGATGCCTTTCGGGCCATATATCACAAGCGGGCTTTCCCCGCCCTGGAACGAACGGCTGCCAAGAAAACCGGGCAGCCCGAAAATATGGTCGCCGTGCAGATGGGTAATAAAAATTTTCTCGACTTTCCGCGGTTTTAACGTCGTGCGCAAAATTTGGTGCTGCGTTGCTTCCCCGCAGTCAAAAAGCCAGACCGCATTCCTTTCTTCGAGCAGTTTTAATGCAATTGATGTAACGTTTCTTGCTTTGGCAGGTACGCCTGCACCGGTTCCCAAAAATAAAATTTCCAAATGATTTCCCCCTTTACTTGCCATTTCCGGCCACAAATATAAACTATCTTATCATAATTTTAGCGAAAGGAAACATTTGCATATTATTTGCGTATTTGCCGGCGACAGTCTAGAATAAAGTGATACCGGAAGTTCATCGGTTTTGTGCCAAAAATATGAATAATAGAAGTCATTTTTTTCTCGTTTTTTCATGAAATGGTTTCAGAATGGCACATTATAACCGTATAATGAAATTAGGTTAGCTCTAATCGTGATTTTTTGAACAAAGAGAGGTATAGAAAATGCAGAGAACCGAGACACCAAAATCATTGTTTATGCTTTTTGGCGCAACAGGTGATTTGGCGAAACGCAAGCTGTTTCCTTCCTTATATAATTTGTACCGGAAAGGCAAATTATCGGAGCGTTTCGCGGTGATTGGCACGGCGAGAAGGGGATGGACGGATGAAGTGTTCCGGAACCATGTGAAGGATTCCGTGCTGAGCGCAAACAAACATGCCGAGCGGATCGAGGAATTTGCCTCGCATTTTTATTACCAGCCGCATGACGTGACGGATTCCGACTCATACATACAATTAAAACAGCTGGCGGATGAGCTGGATGGAAAGTACCAATTGGAAGGCAACCGCATATTCTATTTAGCGATGGCTCCGGAATATTTCGGCACGATTTCCGACCATTTAAAAAGCGACGGGCTCACCGATACGAAGGGGTTTAAGCGGCTGGTTATCGAAAAGCCTTTCGGACATAACCTGGAAACGGCAAAAGCGCTGAACAACCAGATCCGCAAGTCTTTCTCGGAAAGCCAGATTTACCGGATCGACCATTATTTAGGGAAAGCGATGGTGCAAAATATTGAAGTGATCCGGTTTGCGAATGCCCTGTTTGAGCCGCTTTGGAACAACCGCTATATTTCCAATATCCAAATTACATCAAGTGAAATGCTCGGGGTGGAAGAACGGGCGCGCTATTATGAAACGAGCGGGGCTTTGCGCGATATGGTGCAGAACCATATGCTACAAATGGTGGCGCTTCTAGCGATGGAACCGCCGATCAGCCTGACGACAAATGAAATCCGCAGTGAAAAAGTGCGGGTGCTGCGCGCATTGCGGACCATTGAAGGGGAAGATGTACCGGAATATTTTGTGCGCGGGCAGTACGGGCCTGGCAAAATCAACGGCAAAAAGGTTCCGGGCTACCGGGAAGAGCTGAATGTGGCACCGGACTCCAACACGGAAACGTATGTGGCCGGAAAGCTGATGATCGACAATTTCAGATGGGCGGGCGTGCCGTTTTACATCCGTACCGGCAAGCGGATGGCCGCGAAATCGACAAAAATTGTGGTGCAGTTTAAAGACATCCCAATGAATTTGTATTACAACACGAACCATGATCTGCATCCAAATTTGCTTGTCATCCACATCCAGCCTGAAGAAGGGATCACACTGCATTTAAATGCGAAAAAACCGGGCCAGCATATGGAAACGACCCCTGTACAGCTGAGCTTTGCCAACAGCAGCAAAAATGGCATCAATACGCCGGAAGCATACGAAAAGCTGATCCATGACTGCCTCCTCGGGGATGCGACGAACTTTACCCACTGGGATGAAGTCGCCTTATCGTGGAGCTTTGTCGACAAAATTTCGCAAGTATGGGAAAACAAAGCCATTTCCTTTCCGAATTACGAAGCCGGCACGATGGGCCCGAAATCTGCCGATGAGCTGCTCGAAAAAGACGGCTTCTTCTGGTGGCCGGTAGAAGACCTTGAAGTCTGCAACTGCTAGAAAAAAAGCGGAGGCGCTTGCCCCGGCCCTCAAAAATAAAAGGAACACGCCGTACATAAATGGATAGCGTGTTCCTTTCTTAAACAAACTATCGGTAACAGAAAATTGCGGGGTGGAAACATGGGGAACAGAAAAAATGTGGAAGATTACTTGAAGGAAGGCATTTACGGGGAAAAAGAAACGTTGCCGGAAGAGCGCAAAAAATTTCTCGGAACCATCCGGGAAAGGATTGTCGCCGCTTTAACAAACGACCAGGTCATGGAAGCGGAAACCTATCCGGAAGTAACCCGGCTTCTCCATGAACATCCGGACGCAAAACTGCTTTTAAACGGCGCCCTCGATTACAGCTATCTTTCCAAATACATCAAGGAAGCGGACAAAAGCGACATTCCCTTCTCCATTGTCGAGAAAAAAGGCGTGGAAACCGATATCGGGCTTGTGCTCGCATACGACCATGCCATCAATCAAAAGGAAATTTATATCAAAAAGCAAAAAAAGGAACCCGAAAAGCCGAAAAAGAATGGCCTCTCTTCGCTTTTCAGTTTTTGGAAAGACTAGAGGACAGGAGGATCATGCGGATTCTCCGCTTCTCTTCCGGTTTGGATAATATTTTCCCCGAATTTTTCGCGTAGCTGCTCGATCGCCTTATACAGCGGCTCTTTTTTTGCGGCTTCTTCATACGTAAAAAGGCTTAACTGTTCCGCTGCCGCCCTGCGCTCAACTAAACCGGATCCTGTTATGCCGAGAAGGCGGACCGGGGTATTGTCCCAGTGCCGGATAAAAAGCGCCCGCGCCGTTTCAAAAAGCGCTTGACCGCTTTCAACAGGACTGCTGCATTTTTTACTTCTTGTCACCGTCTTCCGGTCCCGGTAACGGATCATAACGCTCACATTCGTTGCCGCATAACCTTTTTTCTCCATCCTTTCCGCCGTTTCATCCGCCAGTTTTTTCAGGACAGCATTGATGCGGTGCTCGTCATCCAAGTCCTCAGGCAGCGTCTGCATGCGCCCGATGCTTTTCGTAACATTTACGGATTCCGGATCGACCGGCCTATTGTCTTTGCCATTCGCCCTTTCTTTCAGGCGGATGCCGCGGATGCCGAGCAATTGCTTTAGTAATACATCATCCGCATGCGCCAAATCTCCGATCGTAAAAATACCGTGTTTTTCGAGTTTTTCCGCCGTTTTGCCGCCCACACCGTGCATATCGATTAAAGGCATCGGCCATAATAAGCGAGGAATATCGCGTTTCCGGAGGACGGTAATGCCCAACGGCTTTTTCATATCCGAAGCCGTCTTTGCCAAAAATTTATTTGGGGCGACGCCAATACTTGATGGCAGGTCAAGCTCAGCCAGAATCTCCTGCTGGATCGATTCGGCGATCAAAAGCGGGCTGCCGGGTTCGAATTGATCCGTTATATCGACATAGCCTTCATCTATGGATACCGGCTCGACAAGCGGCGAATACCGGCGCAGGATCGCAAACATAGCGGCGGAAGCCTTTTTATACCGCTCAAAATGGGGTGGAATGACCAACAGATCCGGGCACCTTTTTTTCGCTTCCCAAACCGGCATCGTCGTTTTTACGCCGTATTTCCTTGCTTCATAGCTGCACGTCACAATAATGCCCTTCCGCTCTTTCGGATTGCCGGCAATCGCTACCGGTTTGCCTTTCAATCCGGGGTTTTCCGCCATTTCAACCGAAGCAAAAAAACTGTTCATATCCACATGCAGAATGACGCGGCCGTTTTTCAGATAAAACTGCTTCATCATCCACCAACTCCGGTGTTTTGTGATTTTGCGGCCGCTTTTGCCTCTTTCATATAAGCCGCAATTTCTTTTATCCCTTCAAGCGATTCCGTGAACAAATCGGCATCCACCACTGTAATAAGCCGTCCTCCCAGATTTGCCACGCCCGTAAAATATTTTGTGCGGTCATAACCAACAAGACCGATCTGTTTTTGGTCATTTTCCAGTATTTCCACAATATCATTCGCTTCTTTCACAAGCAGGCCTATCGGAAGGGCCTGAGTCTGTAGCACAATGATGCGCGCATCCTCTTCATGCACTAGCTGCGTTTGATAGAAAACATGCTCCACATCAATAATCGGGACAAGCTCATCCCTTACCCTCATCACACCCCGAACAAATTCCGGCAGTTTCGGGATCGGGTTCACTTTTTGTGCCCTTTCAATGGAGATCACCGATTGGATATGAATGCCGTACTCCTCTTCCCTCGATTTAAAAATGATAAATTTATTGAGCGTATTCATCCGTTTCGTTCCTTTCTTTAAAAGGGGATGCGGGAGGCCGTTTTCGCGTCCCCCCGTCGCAATGGATCTGTTATTTTTCTTCTGCGGCGGTTTCCGCAATCGCAACTGCCATTTCCGCCAGTTTCACCAGTTCTTTGACCGGAATCCTTTCGTTGGTCGTATGGATTTCTTCATAACCCGTGCCGAGGTTCACCGTTGGGATATTAAAGCCGGAAATGACATTGGCGTCGCTTCCGCCCCCGCTTTGCTCGAGTTTGCTTTCACGGCCGATTTTCGCTGCCGCTTTTTTGGCAACTTCAACAACCTGGTCGCCGTCAGCGAATTTGAAGCCCGGATACATGACGTTCACTTCAATTTCCGCTTTTCCGCCCATTTCCTGTGCCACTTGTTCAAACGCTTCCTTCATTTTCGCCACCTGCGCCTCCATTTTTTCCGGCACGAGCGAACGGGCTTCGGCAAGAATATCGACGCGGTCGCATACAATATTCGTCGCTCGGCCGCCTTCAAAGCGCCCGATATTGGCGGTCGTTTCGCTGTCGATGCGGCCGAGCGGCATTCTTGAAATGGCTTTTGCAGCAATCGTAATCGCAGAGACGCCTTTTTCCGGCGCCACCCCGGCATGGGCCGTTTTCCCTAAAATTGTTGCCTTGATTTTTGCCTGCGTCGGGGCGGCAGTGACAATCGTGCCGACCGGGCCGTCGCTGTCAAGTGCAAAACCGTATTTTGCCTTTAACAGGGAGGGATCCAATTCACGGGACCCGACAAGGCCGGACTCCTCGCCGACGGTAATCACAAACTGGATATCCCCGTGCCGGATATTGTCTTCTTTCAACACCCGGATCATTTCGAACATAGCGGACAGCCCGGCTTTATCGTCCGACCCTAGAATCGTGGTGCCGTCCGAGACGATGTAACCGTCTTTAATGGACGGTTTGATGCCTTTTCCCGGTACAACGGTATCCATATGCGAAGTAAAATAGATCGGCGCGGCATCCGGTACGTTCCCTTTCAATGTGCAGATCAGGTTTCCGGAGCCGTGCCCGGTTTTTCCTTTTGTATCGTCTTCATATACTTCAACGCCAAGGCTTTCGAATTTTTTCTTCAGCACTTTGCCAATTTCTTCTTCATGGCCGGTTTCCGAATCCACCTGAACCAATTCAAAAAATTCTTTTACTAAACGTTCTTCATTGACCATGGAAAACCCTCCAATATTTGTATGTACTTTATCAGTATATCGCTAAATGTGCGGACAGACAACGATGACCCCGCCGCATGATTTTGCTTGTGCATTTTCCGGATTCGGGCTAGAATAAACTTATCATTGTCCGTGCAAGAGGTGAAAAAAGTTTTGTCGAAAAAAACGCAAAAGATCGTGGTGTATTTGATGCTGCTGGCAATGTTGGCCGGCACAGTTCTCTCCGGATTGACCATGCTGTTCTAACAAAGAAGGAACGGGAATGCCCGTTCCTTTTTATTTGATTGCGCCCTTCTCTTTTGCCAGTTGGAGCATCGATCGATTCGAACGGGTGATGTAAATTTTCACCCCGACTGGCACTTCTTCGTACAATTTTTCAAGCGCCTCCTTAGGCAGCCGGATGCAGCCACTTGAAATATAGCGGCCGATTGACGAAGGGTTATTCGTGCCGTGCAGGCCGTAAATCCGTCCGTCCGTGCCGCGAGCGTCAAACCCGATCCAACGTGACCCGAGCGGATTGCGCGGATCCCCGCCCGGAATATTTTTTTTACGGTAATAAGGGTTTTTGGCTTTCACTTTAATGGTAAACAACCCTTCCGGCGTCAGCTCGTTTGTTTTTCCGGTCGCAACCGGTGTTTCCATCCGGATTTTCCCGTCTCGGATCCAGGCGAGCCGGTTGGTTGCTTTATTCACAATGATCAAAGGGTCCCCTGACGCAACACCCCCATCAGCCGGCAATACCGGCATGCTGAACAAAAGCATTACTGCCATCCATACATGCATATGCCATTCACCCGTTGATTGTATTTTCCTTAGTTTGCTTAACGGAGCGGGTTCCATACATGTTAAATCCACTTTTAATTGTTAAATATTGTTCAATTTCCTGCAAGAAAACATAAAGTGCCGCCCTTGCCTCAAATTCCTCCCTTGTTTTCGGAAGTTCCATTTTTTTCATATTTTCCTGGAGGGTATGTAGCGATTCCAGGCGGTGGTGGGCCGTATTTTGCGGCTTAATATGTTTTTCACTTCTTCCAAAAAACGGGCAACGAACATCCGCTGTTCCACCATATGGGAGATCGATGCCAAAGTCGGCAGGCACCTTCCAATATTTCAAACTGCTTCGCCCGCATCGAAAAATAATCATAATAAAATGTATCCCCCGCTGAGAGCCGGTTCTCGATATCGCGGAACGCAAGCTTCTTCCCTTCTTCAAGCAGGGCGGCAGTCTCAGTAATTTCACTCCCGTCCCACGACATTTTCTCAAACTGCAAATAGGAGATCATTTCTTCGAAAATAGCTTTAAAATTGTTTTCAATTTCAGCCCGCATCGCGAGCAGTTTTGAATCGAGGCACGGCATGTACAAATTGATGACCAATGTGGTTCCAATGCCGATGAAAATGATGGCGCCCTCATTCAGTAGAAAAGCATACGTAATATGCCCTTTTGCATAAAAATGGAGCAAAATGACACTTGAAGGAACAATCCCTCCTGCACTTTTAATGCCACCGTCAGCGGGATCAAGATCAGCAAAGTTATGCCGATGACATAAGCTCGGTAGCCGAGAAGTGTGAAGCAAAGGGAGGACAATGCTATGACTATTATGCATGCGAGAAGCCGGCTCCATGCCGCAGTAAAAGATTTCTTTTTCGTATTTTGGATGCAAAGGATCACGATTTGATCGCGGCGGATAAAAAATTTTGCAGATGGAAAAACTGGTCAATGCTGATTGCCACTGGTGCGCCAACAGCAGTTTTTAAAATCCTGTAACCAATCCGGAACATCGTCTTTCCCCCCGAAAGTAAATAAAAAAGCCTGAAGCCTTTTCCAATCGTAAGGCTCAGGCTTGAAGAAGGCCAAATCAAAGTTCTTTACAGTATTCTTTGAACAATGCCTGCAGTTCGGCCACGACAGCTGCAGGGTCATGCCCTTCGATCTGATGGCGTTCAATCATTTTCACAATCTTTCCGTCTTTTAAAAGTGCAAAAGACGGGGAGGACGGCGGGTAACCGGTGAAATAGCTGCGCGCCCTCGCGGTTGCTTCCTTATCCTGCCCGGCAAACACTGAAACAAGCTGGTCAGGCCGCTTATCGTAATGGATGGCATGCGCTGCAGCCGGACGAGCGATTCCGCCTGCGCAGCCGCACACAGAGTTGATCAAAACAAGCGTTGTCCCTTTTTTGGCGAAAGCTTCGTCCACTTCTTCAGGCGTCCGCAGTTCCCTGTAGCCGGCATTGACAGCTTCTTCACGGGCCTGCCGGACGACGTCATTCATATAGAGATTAAAATTTACAGTCATTTTTCCCTTCCTTTCTTGCTTGTACTACTGTTACAGACTATCATAGCAGGATTTACCGCCACCTTTCAAACGTTCTGTTTGGCGCTGCATTTTTTTGCTTATTCATAGTAAAATGTGTAAAAAACTTGCCAAAAGGCGTTTATTTTCTTTGAATCCGGGGTACAATAATAGTACATCTAGATCCATACCCCTAAACTCCCTAGATGCTTTGGATAGCGGTTTCTCGCTGTCCCTTTTTATGCCGAAAAAACCGGGAACTTTCCCGGTTTTTCTAATCTTATAACGGTTTTACATTCACTTGCTTAAGAAGTTCTTCCGCTTCTTCTTTCGTGCACAGTTCCATCGAGAATGCCGTTGCGCTTCCGCAGGCGACGCCGAGCGCGAAAGCTTCTTCGTATGGCTTTCCTTTTGCAATCCCGCTCATAAATCCGGCTACGACAGAATCCCCTGCGCCGGCGGAATTTTTCACCGTCCCTTTCGGCGCCACTGCATAATAAGAAACCTCTTGATTCAGGAAGAGCGCGCCCTTTTCTGCCATCGAAATGATCACGTTTTCAACGCCCATATCCAGTAGGCGGCTGCCGTATTTGTGTGCTTCTTCCGGCGTTTCCACTTTTACGCCGAAAATCTCTCCAATTTCATGGTGGTTCGGCTTAATTAAAAACGGGTCCGCTTTAATGACGTGATTCAGCGGTTCGCCGGAAACATCGGCAATCACCCTTATATTTTTTTTCTGGCATCTTTTGATCAAATCCACATAAATCGTGGACGGCAGGGAACTCGGGATGCTGCCGGAAAATAAAATCATGTCGTTTTCATTCAGTTTTTCAATTTGGGCAAGCAGCTTGTCCAGCTCTGCTTCCGAAATGGACGGGCCTTTCCCGTTGATCTCGGTTTCTACACCTGATTTTAATTTAATATTGATCCTTGTATCTTCAGAAACATGGACAAAGTCCGTTGAAATGCCTTCTTCCCGCAGAAATTTTTCAATATAGCCACCTGTAAAACCGCCGAGAAAACCAAGCGCCGTGGAATCGACGCCGAGCCTTTTCAAAACGCGCGATACATTGATGCCTTTTCCGCCCGGAAATTTCGTATCCATAACAGAGCGGTTCAACCCGCCGAGTTCAAAATTTTCTACCTGGACAATATAATCGACGGACGGGTTCAGCGTAACAGTATAAATCATTCCTCACACAACCTTTGCTTTCATTTATCCTTTTCTCTCCTGGAAGCCTGGAAAACAGGCTGCAGAACAAATCTTATTATCCCCCTTTTTTCCTTCTCAATCGCAGCCAGCCATCTGAAATTGCAATCCTTCCGGTCGTTATTTTACAATCAAAAACAGTATAAATCAATTAAATTCATTCAAAAACAATCAGTTTCGATAATTTGCCACACTTTCCGCAAAACAGAAAAACCCGCTTGAATAAAAGCGGGCAATGGATCATTAATAGAGCGGTGCGGTTTCCGGTGTGACCGCTTCTAAAATGTCTTTTACGCGTTTTAAAAAGCGGCCGCAGACCAGTCCGTCCAAAATGCGGTGGTCGAGCGAAAGGCAAAGGTTCACCATATCGCGGGCGGCAAACATTCCGCCATCCATGAAGACAGGGCGCTTGACAATCGATTCCACCTGCAGAATGGCAGCCTGCGGGTAATTGATGATCCCCATCGACTGCACCGAGCCAAACGTACCGGTATTGTTGACGGTAAATGTGCCGCCTTCCATATCTTCAGGCGCCAGTTTCCCTGTACGGGCTTTTTGCGCCAAATCCGCAATTTCGCGGGCAATGCCTTTAATCGATTTCTCATCGGCCCGTTTGATCACCGGGACATACAGCTTATCTTCCGCTGCTACTGCAATCGAAATGTTGATCTCGTGTTTTTGGATGATGCTGTCCCCGGCCCAAGTTGAGTTGAGCTGCGGATACTCTTTTAACGCCTGAGCAACAGCTTTTACAAAAAAGGAAAAATAAGTAAGATTAAAGCCTTCACGCCGTTTAAAATCTTCTTTCACGGCATTCCTGTATTGCACAAGATTCGTTACATCGGCTTCCACCATCATCCACGCATGTGGAATTTTCTCCTTGCTGCGTACCATATTGTTTGCGATTGCTTTGCGCACGCCGGCAACGGGAATGACAAGGTCTTCAGCAGCCGCCTGTTGCGGTCCAGGCGCCGGCAGCGTTTGTTTTTCAGCAGCAGGGGAAGGTTGGGAAGCCGGAGCTTGCAGTTGTTCCGCTTGCGGTTCGTTAAGGCTTCCAATAATTTTTAAAAGGTCTTTGCGGGTGATCCGGCCTTCCTTTCCCGTTCCCTTTACTTTGCTTAAGTCGATGCCGTGTTCCTGGGAAAGCTTCAGAACAGCCGGCGAATAGCGCATTTTTTTCCCTCCGCGGTTTTCCGGCGGTTCCGGGGAGACAGGCACGGATTCCGGTTCCCCTTCTTGCCGCATTCCGCTTTCCTCTTCAGCCGCTTCGATTTTGACCGTGCAAATTACTTCGCCGACCGCGACGGTTTCATCCACGGCCGCGATCAGTTCCACAATCTCGCCGGTAAAAGATGAAGGCACTTCCGCATTGACTTTATCCGTCAACACTTCACAAAGCGGGTCGTATTTATTGACATGGTCGCCGGGGGATACGAGCCATTTGCTGATCGTCCCTTCCGTCACACTTTCCCCCAACTGCGGCATTGTAATGTTTTTAATCGCCAATTGACACCCTCCTTACCTGCATCTTAAAATTCGGCCAACTCCCGCATCGCTTTTTCGATTTTATCGGGATTGACCATAAAATATTTTTCCATCGTCGGTGCATACGGCATCGCCGGAACATCCGGGCCAGCTAAACGCATAATCGGGGCGTCAAGATCAAACAGGCAGTGTTCCGCAATGATAGCGGCCACTTCACTGATGATGCTCCCCTCTTTATTGTCTTCGGTGATGAGCAGCACTTTTCCCGTTTTTGCCGCCGCCTCCATAATCGCTTCCTTGTCAAGCGGGTACACAGTGCGCAGGTCAAGAATATGGGCATCAATGCCATCCTGTGCGAGCTTTTCCGCCACCTGCAGGGCGAAATGGACACAAAGCCCGTATGTGATAACCGTGATGTCCTCGCCTTCCCTTTTCACTTCGGCCTTTCCGATCGGCAGCACATAATCATCATCGGGCACTTCCCCTTTAATTAAACGGTAAGCGCGCTTATGTTCAAAAAAGAGGACAGGATCGTCATCGCGAATCGCTGCCTTGAGCAAACCTTTTGCGTCATAAGGCGTGGACGGCATCACGATTTTAAGGCCCGGCTGGTTTGCAAATACCGCTTCGATCGATTGCGAATGGTACAGGGCGCCGTGGACACCGCCCCCGTAAGGCGCGCGCACGACAAGCGGGCAATGCCAGTCATTGTTCGTACGGTAGCGGATTTTGGCCGCTTCGGAAATAATTTGGTTTACTGCCGGCAAGATAAAGTCGGCAAACTGGATTTCGGCAATCGGCCGCATCCCATACATCGCCGCACCGACCCCGACGCCGACAATCGCGGATTCGGCGAGAGGGGTGTCGATCACCCTTCCGGCGCCGAACGCTTCATATAATCCTGCTGTCGCTTTGAACACCCCGCCTTTTTTCCCGACATCTTCCCCCATTACAAAAACTTTTTCGTCCCGCTCCATCTCTTCGCGCAACGCTTTTGTGATCGCATCAATATATGAAATTACCGCCATGGTCTTTCCTCCTCACTCCTCGCCGTATACATAACGTAGTGCATCTTCCGGCTTTGCATACGGCGCATTTTCGGCATAGTCGGTCGCTTCATTCACGATCTGCATGACGTGTCCATTAACTTCCTTTTCTTTTTGCACGTCCAAAAGGCCCAGCTCTTTTAAATATTGGCCAAACGTGGCGATAGGATCTTTTTCCTTCGCTTTTTTCACTTCTTCCGGGGCCCGGTAGCGGTCGTCATCATCGGAAGAGTGCGGCGTAAACCGGTAGACGACCGCCTCGATCAATGAGGGCCCTTCTCCGCGCCGTGCTCTGTCCGCCGCTTCTTTGACAACTTCATAGACAGCGAGCGGGTCATTTCCATCAACGGTCACGCCCGGCATGCCGTAGCCGATTGCCCGGTCGGAAACGCGAGGATTCCCGAGCTGTTCCTCAATCGGGACGGAAATCGCATACTGGTTATTTTCGCACATGAAAATCACCGGCAATTTATGGACAGAGGCAAAGTTCGCCCCTTCATGGAAATCGCCCTGATTGGAAGAGCCTTCCCCGAACGTCACGAAGGAAACAAAGTCCTTTTTCTCCATTTTTCCGGCAAGCGCAATGCCGACCGCATGCGGAACCTGTGTTGTGACAGGCGAAGACTGCGTCACGATCCTGTTTTTCTTCTGCCCGAAATGGCCCGGCATCTGGCGCCCCCCCGAGTTCGGGTCTTCCGCTTTCGCAAATCCGGACAGCATGATGTCGCGCGCGGTCATGCCGAAAGCGAGCACTACCCCGAGATCGCGGTAATACGGCAAAACATAGTCTTTTTTCCTGTCGAGCGCAAATGCTGCGCCGACCTGGGCGGCTTCCTGCCCCTGACAGGAAATGACAAACGGGATTTTCCCGGACCTGTTCAACAGCCACATCCGTTCGTCCAATTTGCGCGCCAAAAGCATCGTTTCATACATCTCGATGACATCCCGGTCGCTTAAGCCCAAGCTTTTATGCCGATTTTCAGTCATATTGTTCACTCCCCATTCAAAGCATTACGCATGGATTTCAAGCCCGTCGACAGCGAGCGCCGCTTCCCCGATTGCTTCACTCAGCGTCGGGTGCGGATGGACTGCCATGGCCACCTCCCAAGGGGCTGCATCCAATACGCGCGCCAATCCGGCTTCTGAAATCATATCTGTTGCATGCGGTCCAATGATATGTACACCTAATATATCGTTCGTTTCTACATCTGCAACCATTTTGACGAAGCCGTCCGATTCGCCGTGGACGAGCGCTTTTCCGACCGCTTTAAAAGAAAATTTGCCAACTTTCACATTGTACCCTTTTTCTTTCGCCTTGTCTTCACTTAATCCGACACTCGCAATTTCAGGGTTTGCGTACACGCATTTCGGGACAAATGTTTCATTGAGCGGATCCGGATTTTTGCCGGCAATATGGTCAACCGCAATGATGCCTTCCCGCGATGCCACATGGGCAAGCTGCAATCCGCCTACACAATCTCCGATTGCATAAATATGGGATTCTTTTGTCTGGTAAAATTCATTCACACGGATCGCGCCGTTTTCGATTTCTATCTCCGTATTTTCAAGGCCGATATTTTCTATGTTGGCGACCCTCCCGACAGACAATAACAGTTTTTCCGCCTCAAGCGTTTTTGCGCCGACGTCTGCTTCGATCCGCAATTTGCCTTCCCCGGTATGAAGGGAAGCGGGATTTAAAGTAGTGCCTGTTAAAACCGTAACCCCTTTTTTCTTCAGCAGGCGGGCGATCTCTTTTGATATTTCGCAGTCCTCGCCCGGCAAAAGGCGGTCTGCTACCTCGCAAATCGTGACTTCCACGCCGAAGTCGGAAAGCATGGACGCCCATTCAACCCCGATCGCACCGCCGCCGGCAATGATCACCGATGCCGGGAGTTCCGAAAGTTCCAATGCCTCATCGGACGTGAGCACATATTCCCCGTCAACCTCAAATCCCGGCAGAACGCGCGGGCGCGAACCGGTTGCGATAATCAAATGTTTTGGAAGGAGCATTTCGTTTCCGCCGCCGGAACTTTCCACCGAAACCGTTCCTGGAAGCGGAGAAAAGATCGATGGGCCGAGGATTCTGCCTGTGCCTTCGTACACATCGATTTTCCCTTTTTTCATAAGATGCACTACACCTCGGTGCAGCTGGCCCACTACCGCCTTTTTCCGCTCCTGGATTTTTGCAAAGTTCAATTCGGCGCCAGTTACGTCAATGCCAAAATCCCCGCTTTTCCGGATTGTCCGGTAGACTTCCGCGCTTCTTAAAAGGGCTTTCGTCGGAATGCAGCCTTTATGCAGGCATGTGCCGCCAAGTTTCTCTTTTTCGACAATTGCGGTTTTTAATCCGAGTCGGGAAGCGCGGATAGCCGCCACATAGCCCCCAGTGCCGCCGCCCAGCACAACTACATCATATTCTGTTGCCAAACCGTGTACCTCCTTCTTCGTTTAGGCCGCATTGCCGAAGCAGCAATAGCGGCATGTTGACTGCCGGTGTTAATACTGCAGCCGTTTTTCCAAAATGTGTTTATTATATAGCAAAAACTGCGACCTCGAGCGGGAAACTTTTCGGATCCGTTCTTCTGCCATCCGGTCGGCCGCCAAATATGTCGGAATCCGGTCGCGCTTTGAAATTTCAATGACTTTTTCCACATTATTGTATATTTGCTCAACTTTTTTCATAGCCCTTTCCCGGTTGTAACCGTGCAGTTCATCGGCGACATTGATGACACCGCCGGCATTGACAACATAATCCGGTGCATAGAGGATACCCATTTCATGGATCAGATCCCCGTGACGCGGCTCTTTCAGCTGGTTATTCGCCGAACCGGCAATGACTTTTGCCTTCAGCAGCGGAATGGTGTGATCGTTTAATATCGCCCCCAATGCGCACGGTGCAAAAATATCGCAGTCCACTGCGTAAATGTCCTTTGGATCCGCCGCTTTAGCCCGGAAAGCGTCAACCGCGCGTTTCACAGCATCAGCGGCAATATCGGTCACAATAAGATTGGCGCCTTCCCCATGAAGATAACGGCACAATTCAAAGGCGACATTGTCGACACCTTGGACCGCAATGGTCTTTCCTTCCAGCGAATCGCTTCCGAACGCTTCTTTTGCCGCGGCTTTCATCCCGACATAGCAGCCGTATGCGGTAACGGGCGACGGATTGCCGGATGAACCGTACGTTTGCGAAACACCTGTCACAAAATTGGTTTCTTCATGGATGATGTCCATATCTTCAACAGTGGTGCCGACATCCTCCGCCGTGATATAGCGGCCGCCGAGCCCTTGGATAAAGCGGCCGAACGCACGGAACATTTCTTCATTTTTGTCTTTGTGCGGGTCGCCGATGATAACCGTTTTACCCCCGCCAAGATTCAGCCCCGCCGCGGCGTTTTTATAGGTCATGCCTTTTGCAAGCCTCAGTGCATCTTCAATTGCCGCTTCTTCGGATTCATACGTCCACATTCTTGTTCCTCCGAGCGCAGGGCCGAGCGTTGTATCGTGTATGGCGATGATTGCCTTTAAACCGGATGCGGCATCATGGCAAAACAAAAGCTGTTCGTAATCATATTTTCCCATATAATCAAAAATTTCCATTTTGGTGTCCTCCGTTTTCCGCAAAAAAGTGCTGTTACTCTTTTCTATGCATCATGGGCGGTTTTGCTATTAAAGTGCCCTTGATGCGGGGCTTTCTTGTTGTACACCGCTGAATTTGCTCCGCAGCACGCATCGGGCATCTTCGCGCGGCACCCCAGCATCAGGATCCCTTCTTGCCCGCTTTTTCCGCAAATTTTACGGTGAACAACCATGCTCCTTTGCCAATCAAAAATGCAAAAATAATGCCATTTTGCGTGGTATTTCATTTTGCACCCTAACGATGCCTTCCAAACATTTATGGAAGCGGAGACGGGGCACGCGGGAAAATAAACTTACGTTTACCAGTTTGCTACTTTTTGCACGAAGATGCAAATTATTGCATGCCGTTTTTTGCAAGATTGTATTTCTCCAATTTATAATACAGGCTTCTTAATGAAATGCCGAGCTGCTTCGCTGCTTTTGTTTTATTTCCGGCGTTTTCCGCCAATGCTTTTTCGACCACATGCTTTTCAAACGCTGCCATCAACCTGTCCAGATTCCCTTCTCCCGCCACAAAATTGTCATTTTTTTCAAGCCTTTTCCCCGCCGTTAGCCCAAGCCCGGCCAGGTGCACGGCATCCATGATTTTTTCTTGGAAACCCATAAAAATAATCGCCCGGCCGAGTACATTTTCAAGTTCGCGGACATTCCCCGGCCAATCGTACCTGCATAAGACCGAAAGCGCCGCCTCCGATATTCCTTCCACGTTCCGGCCGTAATCCTGGTTGATTTTCTGGATGAGTCGCTTGCATAATAACGGAATCTCCTGTTTTCTCGACCTGAGCGGCGGAATGCGGATCGGCATTCGGTCAAGCCGGTAATATAAGTCTTCCCTGAACTTCCCTTTGGCAACAGCTTTTTCAAGATGAACGTGCGTGGCGGCAATGATGCGGACATCAACTGGCACCGGTTTTGTCCCCCCGACGCGGACGATTTCCTTTTCCTGCAGCACCCGCAGCAGCTTTGCCTGCATATGGGCGCTGAGCTCACCGATTTCATCCAAAAACAGGCTGCCGCCGTCCGCTTCTTCAAACAGTCCTTTTTTTCCGCCCCTTTTCGCGCCCGAAAAAGCTCCTTCTTCATAGCCGAAAAGTTCGCTCTCAAGCAGAGATTCGGAAATGGCCGCACAATTTACACGGATAAACTTATGATTTCTGCGGCTGCTGGCCTGGTGGATCGCATGGGCAAACAATTCTTTTCCAGTGCCGGACTCCCCGCGCAATAATATTGTGACGGGCGTCTGCGCCGCAAGTTTTGCCTGCTCGACCGCCATATCCATCTCATCTGATGCATGGATAATATCATCAAATGTATATTTGGCCGTACTTACCCGCGCCATTTGCCTTGCACGGCTCAGTTCTTTCGTTAACGACTCGATTTCGGACACATCGTGGATGACACCGACGCTCCCCTTTAATACTCCGTTCACGATCACCGGCGCCACATTGACAACCACTTCCTTTTTTAACGGGCCGACCCGCATTTTTACGCCGCGGACCGGTTTTTTTGTCTGCAGCACCTTATAATGCATGCTTTCGCCCTCCGATATGTCCGCGGTTGCCGGTTTGCCGATCACTTCCTCCTCGCTTAAGCCGGTAATCCTTGTATAGGCGGGATTAATGAGGATGCCGTGCCCTTTTTCGTCAACGACCGAGATCGCATCATCGCTCGAATGAATGATCTCCTGCAGCATATTTTGATTTCTTTTAAATTTGTGATTTCCTCAGCCTGCTTTACGGCTTCAGTAATATCGCGGAATACCGAAATGGCCCCGGCAACTTCACCGTCTTCGTTGAACATCGGGATATGGGATGCAAGTATTTTTGTGCCGTTCTGCAATTCGATTTCCACATTTGATTCGCTTTTCTTTGTTCTGAGTACATGCTCCAGCCTGCTGTTCGGGATGACACATGAAATCGGCCTGCCCACCACACTGCAGGCGGATACACCGTTGATCTTTTCCGCACTCCGGTTCATAAAAATAATATTGCCGCCTTTGTCAATTACTGTCATACCTTCTGCTGTCGACTGAAGGATCAGTTCATGCTTTTTCGTTTCATTTTCCAGTTTCCGGATGAGGGCTTCTTTTTCCTCCAGCAATTTGGCAATCAAGTAGGCGACACTACCGGGGACAACCGTTTTTTTCGGGCATTCGGCAACGATTTCCCGGAATACATGCTCATTGCTGGTCACTTCGATGATGATGCCAACATTTGAGCGGGCATAACTGCGCCAGTCCTCCCCTGTTTTCACGCCCATTTCTTTAGCCAGCCTGATTCCGGCGGCATCTGGATTGATGTCCACGATCGCCGAGACATGGAACCGCGCACTTTCCGATAAAATTTTTAAAATTGCTTTCCCGCCTTTTCCGCCGCCTACAATTAAGACGTTTTGCAATTTTGTTCCCCCTTTTTCAGTCCTGTTTGATTTGCCATCCTCCTATTCAATTTTTACGACTGTTGAACGTACCGGATTCACAATGAAATACGGATTCCGCAGCAACCATAGCCAATGCCAAAGCGTCCCACAGGCATTGCCATTTTATTACATATAGAATCGCTTTTATATACAATTGGAAGCATTGCCACACTAAAAATACGGATGGTATAATGGGAAAAATACGGGAAAAGGGGGAACGGGATGGGAAGGTTGATTGCGCTTTTTATTTTGGCTTTTCCGGTCATCATGGCGACTGCCGGCATAAAATGGATGAGGGATATGATTTTCGGCATTTTGCACCACCCGTTTCCTTCACTCTCCGTACAGTTTTTGGCAGGGCTGCTTTTTTGCACAGGCGGGGTTGCATTTACTGCCGGTTTTATCCTGCACCGAGACCGTAAACACAACAAAGTGCAGAAGCGTTTCAGCAAATAAACGCAAAAACATTCATGGCCATCGGCAGAAAAAAACCCGTTAAGAAATTTAGTTTCTCGACGGGTTTTTTCGTTTCGGTACAGCCCCTTTCCGCTATTCGTATTCTTTTCTGATCCGTTCCGCCATTTCCGGATAATCCGTAATAATGGCGGTGCAGCCTATTTCAAACAGCCTCCGCATATCTTTTTCGGTATTGACTGTATATGGCCTGACAGCGATGCCGTTTTCCATCGCTGTTTGAATAATCTGGTCACTGGTGGTCACGAGACGTGGATGGATCCCCCCCGCCCGGATGGATTTTGCATAAACCCAAGGCATAAACAGCATTTCCGAGTATAGGGGGGCAATTTCGATTTCAGGTGCCAGCCTGTAACAATGGATAATCGAATAGTGGTTAAACGAAGAAAAAATGACCCGCTCCTCCAGTTGATAAGCTTTGATTAAAGCAACCGTTTTTTCCTCGATTGACGGATAGCTGATTTTCGCTGTTTTCAGTTCAATATTACAGAGGAGCCGGTTCGTTTTCAGCCAGCCGAAAACTTCCTTCAGCGCCGGGATGCGGAGTTTTCCCGCCACACCAAAACGGTCACGTACGTCCAAGTTTTGCAATTCGGCGAGCGTAAAATCTTTCACAAAACCTTTACCTGATGTTGTCCTGTTCACGGTTTCATCATGGATGACGACAATTTCCCCGTCTTTAGAGAGTTGGACATCCAGTTCGATGCCATCCGCTCCCGCCCTTTCCGCTTGCAAGAAAGCTTCCATTGTATTTTCCGGATGGGTCCCTGCTGAACCGCGATGCGCAAAAATAAATGTCAAATGCCCCACATCCTTTTCTTTTCAATTCCCATCTTTTATATATTCTTCAATCGGCACGGAGATGAAAAGAAGGGCACAGGGAAGCGAGCATTCCCGTACGGATACTTTTAAACACACATAAAATGGCCGGTTGTAAGGATTTGTATCGTCTGCCGGCCCCTAACCCTTTCAGGAAGCTTTGTGCTCAAGGCGAAGTTTGTCTGCGACCATGGCAATAAATTCACTGTTTGTAGGTTTGGCTTTTGTCATAGAAACCGTGTACCCGAATAAAGTGGAAATCGATTCAATATTCCCCCTGCTCCACGCAACTTCTATCGCATGGCGGATAGCGCGCTCCACACGGCTGGCAGTGGTATTGTATTTTTTGGCAATTTCCGGGTACAGCACTTTTGTAATCGAACCGAGCAGTTCAATATCATTGTACACCATTGAAATCGCCTCCCGTAAATACATGTACCCTTTAATATGGGCGGGCACCCCAATTTCGTGGATGATGCTCGTAATACTCGCATCGAGATTTTTCGGTTTTGAGTCAGCCTGTACGCGGCCGAGGCCGGACGGGGACTTCAGTACAGTGCTTGCTTTGCCGCTTATCTGCCGGATATGGGAAACAAGCATATCCATATCAAACGGTTTTAAGACAAAATAAGAAGCGCCGAGTTCGACTGCTTTTTTCGTGACGTCTTCCTGGCCGAAAGCTGTCAACATGATCACATTTGGCATCGGCGAATGGCCCGTTTCCCTTAGTTTTTTCAAAACCCCGAGTCCGTCCAGATGCGGCATAATGATATCGAGCAATAAAATATCCGGCGCCGCGTCTTTCAGCTTTTCAAGGCATTCCGTTCCGCTGTAGGCTGTGCCGGTAATTTCCATATCTTCCTGCGATGATATATACTCTTCTAATAGACGTACAAGTTCACGGTTGTCATCGACAATAAATACTTTGATTTTTTTCACTACCACTGTCCTCCTCAAAAAAAAAAATAACCGTATCTCTTTACATAAATATGTTTCGACAATGGCGGAAAAATTCCTGCTTTTTTATAAATTTTATTTTTTTTCGAAAGCGGAAGGGGACGCGCCCCTTCCTTTTATGCCTGCTTCATTGAGCATCCATTCGATATGGACGCCGTATCCGGATGTCGGATCGTTGACAAATACATGCGTCACCGCACCGACAAGCCGGCCGTTCTGGATAATCGGGCTTCCGCTCATGCCCTGTACAATCCCCCCTGTTTTTTTCAGGAGTTTAGGATCGGTAATTTTGATGACCATTCCTTTCGTTGCCGGAAATTTTTGCGGAATGGTGCTGACGATTTTAATCGAATACGCTTCGACCTTTTTTCCGTCCACAACGGTTAAAATTTTGGCCGGCCCCGTTTTAACCTGGTCGGACAGCGCAATCGGGATCGGTTTGGCATACCCGTTACCCAAGCTGCTTAAGCTGCCGTTTAGCTTGCCGAAAATGCCGAACGGGCTGTTCTTTGTGATCGTCCCGATTTGGCCCTCTTCGGAAAAGCGCGCAAGTTTTTCCCCTGGGCTGCCGTTTTTCCCTTTTTCAATGGACGTGACTACCGAATTGACAATCCGGCCGTTTTCAACGACGATCGGCTTTTTGGTATCCATATCCGAAATGACATGGCCGAGCGCTCCGTATTTTTTTGTTTTCGGGTCGATAAACGTCATGGTGCCAATGCCAGCAGCGGAATCCCGGATATACAACCCGAGTTTATAATTTTGTTCGGTTTTGTCTTTTTGCGGATGGATTGTTGTCCGGATCGTCCGGTCATCCCTTTTGATGACAACCGGAAGTGCCTTCCCCTCTTCCCCCACCTTTTGCACAATTGGGGCAACATCGGACATATTTTCGATTTTTTTCCCGCCCATTTCGAGAATCATATCGCCGACTTGAATGCCGGCTTGTTCCCCGGGAGAGATTTTTCCTTTGTCCGTTTGCACAAGATGGTGGCCGACGACGAGGACACCGAGCGTTTTCAGCTTGACGCCGATCGACTGGCCGCCCGGAATCATCTTGATGTTTTTATACACTTCCACATCGGTTTTTTTAATCGGGACGCCTGCCAGTTCAAGAAACATTTCTTCTTTTCCGGCTGTTTTCCCTTTAATCGAAACCGATTGCTTATTTTCCTTGATATCCGCACTGTTCCCTTTTACAGCAACTGTTGCAGCGGCGGATTTATGGAATTCAATTTGCTGGCCTTCCATTAAGCGAACTTGCTTCGGAAAGTGAAGGTATTGTTGAAAAGGTTGCGAAAAACCTAATAGCACAAGTGAAACAAGGAGAAATCCGCCAATCAGCTTTCTTACGTTTTCAAAGTTCAAACAATCCACTCTCCTCGCTTCTAGTCCACCCTTTTGGTTTAGCCTTTATTTTATTTGGCTATGATTTTAATTTAGCCTTGAAGCGCTTTAAATATAACCGGACCGTTGGAAAAAAACCTGCCCAAACTGGATAGAAAGGGGTCGGCTCCACCTTTTTTCCAAAAGGCGGGCCCCGGACCCCTTATTTAATCGTTTCGGCCAGTTCTAGCAGTTCTTTTGCATGCTGCCTTGTCAGGTCAGTCATTTCGACGCCGGAAATCATGCGGCCGATTTCTTTAATTTTTTCTTCCTGCCCTAACGGTTTTACTTTTGTTCTCGTCCGTCCTTTTACCGTTTCTTTCATAATAAACAGATGGACATCCGCCATAGCGGCGACCTGTGGGAGATGGGTGATGCACAGCACTTGCGAATGGACCGAAATGCGGTATATTTTTTCCGCGATCGCCTGGGCGACCCGACCGCTGACGCCTGTGTCCACTTCGTCAAAAATAATTGAAGTGATCCCCTGATGTTTTGAGAAGATGGTTTTTAAGGCGAGCATAATCCGGGACAGTTCCCCGCCAGATGCCGTTTTTGCCAAAGGCTTGAGCGGCTCGCCCGGGTTTGTGGAAATATAAAATTCAACCTGGTCAAGCCCATCGCGCCTGAATGGGATCTCATCCGCTTCAAAATAATCATCCGCAGTGGAAAGGAAACGGACTTCAAATGTTGTTTTGTCCATATAAAGCTGTTTTAATTCGGAATGGATATTCTTTGTCAGCTTTTCCGCCCATTTTTTTCGCAAATCGCTGAGCTGTTTAGCTTCCAAATACAAATCGCGCTTGACCGTTTGCAGTTCTTTTTGCAGCTGTTCCACATGATGGTCACGGTTTAGGATTGACTCAATTTCTTCTTCAATTTTCGCGCCGTATTCCAATATTTCTTCGATCGAGCTGCCATATTTCCGTTTCAACTGGTTGATTTCATTCATCCGTGCTTCAATCTGGTTCAGCCTCTCCGGGTCAAATTCAAGCATATCAAGTTGGGAGCGGATCGTACGGGCCGTATCTTCGAGCGTATAAAAACAATTTTGCACCGTCTCCAAGAGCGGCGCAAGCGCAGGATCCGCTTCGGCAGCCGTTTCCAACTGTCCCATGACAAGCCCGATCCAGTCGAGGCCGTGCTGTTCGCCCTGCAGCGCCTCATAACTTGTATTCAGCGATTCAAACAAGCGTTCAAAATTCATCAACTTCCTTTTTTCATCGGCCAGTTCTTCATCTTCACGGAGCTTCAGGTCGGCCCTTTGGATTTCACCGTGCTGGAACTGAATGAGGTCAAGACGCTGGGCAAGCTGCTGATCGTTTTCGTTCATTCTTTTTAAACGGCCGGATACAGTTTCGTATTTTTTATACACTTCCCGGTAATCGTCAAGCGCCGCTTCAATTTCCACCCGGCCATAATGATCGAGAAGCGGCAAATGGAATGTTTCATTTAATAATTCCTGGGTCTCATGCTGGCTGTGTATATCAATTAATGTTGACCCGATTTCGCGCAAAACTGAAATGGTGACGAGCTTTCCATTAATGCGGCATACGCTTTTTCCGGCCTTCGAAATATCGCGCCGCAAGATGACCATGCCTTCTTCGATGTCTATGCCGAATTCGCGGGCCCGTTCCATGCACGGATGCCCGTCGTCCACTAGAAATAACCCCTCGATTTCAGCGCGGTCCTCGCCGTGGCGCACATATTCGGACGATCCCCTGCCGCCTGTCAGAAGCTGGATGGCGTCAATGATAATCGATTTGCCGGCGCCTGTTTCCCCTGTCAGGACGGTTAAGCCATTTTCAAACGATAGAGATAATTGGTCGATAATGGCGAAATTTTTAATCGATAGTTCTTGCAGCAAGTGAACATCACCACTTTCTTAAAGCATGTCCAAAAATCTTTGTGCAACCGATTCGGTCTCGTCCTGATTTTTGCAAATGATCAAGCATGTGTCATCCCCGCACAAAGTCCCGATGATTTCTTCCCAATCCAAAATATCAATCAGAGCGCCGATTGCATGGGCGTTCCCCGGCAAAGTTTTCATCACAATTAAATGCCCGGCCGTATCTACGCTGACAAATGCGTCTGCCAACGCCCGCCTCAGCTTCTGCGTCGGATTGAAGCGCTGGTCGGCAGGCAGACTGTATTTGTATCTGCCGTTATTGAGCGGCACTTTCACAAGATGAAGTTCTTTTATATCCCTTGAAATCGTCGCCTGCGTCACATTGAATCCGGCGTTCCGCAAACGCTCAACAAGCTCGTCCTGCGTCTCAATATCGTAATTCGTAATCATTTCCCGTATTTTAATTAAGCGCTGTCCTTTATTCATGTCCTCACCTCAAGGCGTGCTTACTTTTGTAAATATGCATCTATCTGTATGTTAGCGTATTTCCGGGAAAATGTACATTGAAAGAAGCAGCCATGCCTGTAAGAAAATCTTAATGCCGTATCAGTTGCTTTTTTCGCACACGTACCCGGTTAGACATCAGCCTGTCCCTTTCTAGGCGGTACAGCCTGCGCAAAAAAGCCTACTGGAAAACCAATAGGCTGTTTTGTAAATAACATTACCCTTTTTTCAGTGCGGCGTGGGCTTCTTCCACCACGTCTTTTACGGCCACCGGGAGGCGGTTCTGCCCCCTATCCTTTTCATAAGCCGGCCATTTGAGGTGGATTAAAAATTCGATATTGCCCTCACCGCCGGTAATCGGGGAATAGGAAAGGTTTTCAACCGAAAACTTTTCATGTATTGCAAGATGGATGATTTTTTCAATGACTTCCCGATGCACTTTTTTATCCTTTACGATCCCTTTTTTGCCAACCTGCTCGCGCCCTGCCTCAAACTGCGGCTTGATCAAGGCGACAACATCGCTGTCCGGCGCAAGCAATGTTTTTAATACCGGAAGGATGAGGGACAAAGAAATAAAAGACACATCAATCGATGCAAAATCCGGGACTCCTTTTGTCAGATTTCCCGGGGTTACGTAACGGAAATTCGTCCTTTCCATGACGACAACCCGTTCATCCCGGCGGAGCTTCCATGCCAGCTGATTATAGCCGACATCAAGGGCGTACGACATTTTGGCGCCGTGCTGCAGGGCGCAGTCGGTAAATCCGCCGGTTGAGGCTCCGATATCGAGAAGGATTTTTCCTTTTATGTCAAGATTAAACACTTTTAATGCTTTTTCCAGTTTCAGCCCGCCCCGCGAAACATATGGAAGCGGGTTTCCTTTAACGGCAAGTGGTGTATCAACCGGGATTTTTTCGCCCGGTTTATCAAGTCGGGTTTCGTTTGCAAACACAAGCCCCGCCATCACCGCCCGTTTTGCTTTTTCTCTTGTTTCCATTAATCCGCGTTCTACGAGGAGAACATCTACACGTTCTTTTTTCATTGATGCTAAGCCCTTTTCTGATGTTTTGCAGTTAATTCGCCTTGTATTTCTTCGATAATCCGTTCAGTTGTCAAGCCGATTTCCCGCCATAATTCTTTTACGCTGCCATGCTCGATAAAGCGGTCCGGAATGCCGATACGGCGAATGGAATTGTGGTGGAAGCCGTGTTCATGGGCAAACTCTAACACTGCGCTGCCGAAGCCGCCTAGAAGCACCCCTTCTTCAACGGTCAACACCGGCATGCCGCTTGCAAGAATGGATGCCAGCACCGCCTCATCAAGCGGCTTCAAAAACCGTGCATTGACCACTTTTACCGATGTTCCCTGCTTTTGTAAATATTTTGCTGCTTCCATCGCCAGCGGGATTGTCGTTCCAAATGTAAGGATGCAGGCATCCGTACCTTCTTTCAGCACTTCCCACGTGCCGATCGGGATTTCCTTCAAATCCGGATCCAACGGAACGCCGAGGCCGTTGCCGCGCGGAAACCGCATCGCGATCGGGCCGTCGCCGTATTTTAAAGCCGTATAGACCATATGCTGGCCTTCATTTTCATCTTTCGGCATCATTAAGACCATATTCGGCAGGCTTCGCAGGAAGGCAATATCAAACACGCCCTGGTGTGTTTCGCCATCCGCGCCGACAAGGCCGGCCCTGTCAATGCCGATGAACACATTTAAATTTTGCCGGCAAATATCGTGGACAACCTGGTCGTAAGCCCGTTGCAAAAACGTGGAATAAATGGCCAAAAACGGCTTCATCCCTTGTGTCGCAAGGCCGGCCGCAAAAGTGGCCGCATGCTGTTCCGCGATGCCGACATCGTACACCCTGTCCGGCAGTTCCTGCTGAAACCGTTCCAGCTTGGAACCGACCGTCATTGCCGGCGTAATCGCAACAATGCGGGGGTCTTCTTTGGCAAGCCTCAAGACGGTGTCACTGACAAGTTTGCTCCATGCCGGTGGGGCGTTTACCGGCTTAATAAAATCTCCGGTTTCAATTTTATACTGCCCTGTGCCGTGCCAGGCGCCCCTTGTATCGTTTTCGGCAGGTTTATATCCCTTGCCTTTCTTTGTAATGACGTGCAGGAGTACCGGGCCTTTCGTTTTTTTCGCATACTGGATATTTTCAAGAAGCGCTTCGAAATGATGGCCATCAACAGGGCCGAAGTACGTGAACCCCAGTTCTTCAAAAAAGATGCCAGAAACAAGCAGGTATTTAAGGGAATCTTTCAGCCGTTCTGCGGTTGCCGCGAGCTTTCCGCCGACAGCCGGGATTTTTTTCAGCAAAAATTCCAGTTCATCTTTGGCGCGCCGATATTTGCTCGCCGTCCGCAGTTTGCCGAGCACCTGATGAAGTGCTCCGACATTCGGGGCGATCGACATCTCGTTATCATTCAAAACAACGATGATGTCCCTCTTCTCATGGCCGATATGGTTCAGTGCTTCAAAAGCCATCCCGCCTGTCAGCGCGCCGTCGCCGATCACAGGAACGATATAGGATTTTTCGCCTTTTAAATCCCGTGCCACAGCCATGCCCATCGCCGCGGACAAGGACGTGGAACTGTGCCCGGTTTCCCATACATCATGGATGCTTTCATTCTGCTTCGGAAATCCGGAAAGGCCGCGGTACTGACGCAATGTTTTGAATTGGCCCGCACGTCCGGTTAAAATTTTATGCACATACGACTGGTGGCCTACATCCCACAGGATTTTGTCTTTCGGGCTGTCGAAACATTTATGCAAAGCAAGCGTGAGTTCCACAACACCGAGATTCGGCCCAATATGCCCGCCCGTTTTCGACAGCGTTTCAATCAAAAAACGGCGGATCTCCGCACTCAGCTGTATCAGCGCGGGAATGTCCATTTTTTTCAAAAAGGACGGGTCCTTAATCGATTCAAGATCCAATACGGATCACTCGCTTTCATTTCAAAATAACGGCGTAAGCTTAAATTCTATTATAAACGAAACCTTCGCTTAGACAAGAAATTCCCGCTTTAAACATAATCCGGCAAATACCGACCCGTTTCAGCCAGTTTCGGCAAAAACGCTTCTGTAAAAGCGCTACCAATCATCAAGGGGCTAACCTTACTGTATTATAACACAAAAACGACATGGCGCGCATTAATGGTCCCGCGTTTCAACCATCCGTACCAGCTCCAGTAACGTGCCCGTATCCGCGCCAGTTTCTTTCAGCCGTTCTTTTGCCAGCCGGATGTGCTTCTTGAGTTCCGCTTTTGCGCCTTCAAGCGTCAAAAGTGCCGGGTATGTACTTTTATGGCGCGATTCGTCGCTGCCAACCCGTTTTCCAATTTTTTTCTGATCCCCTTCAATATCCAAAATATCGTCGCGGATTTGGAATGCAATGCCGAGATGTTCGGCAAACTGCCTGAATTGTTCAAGCTGCATGTCCGTTACGCCGCCGATCATCGCCCCGGCCAGGACACTGAACGTAAGCAGCTTACCGGTTTTATGGGCATGAATATATTCAAGTTCATCTAAAGTCAGTTTTTTGTTTTCCCCTTCCATATCGGCAACCTGCCCCGCCACCATGCCTTCCGGGCCGGCCGATTCTGCCAGGAGCGCAATCAGTTTCACTTTTAATGCATCATCCAGATAGGGGTCTTCGGCAATGAGCTGGAAACTGTGTGTCAAAAGCCCGTCCCCCGCTAGGATTGCAACCGCTTCCCCGAACACTTTATGGTTTGTCGGCTTTCCCCTCCGCAAATCATCATCATCCATTGCCGGAAGGTCGTCATGGATGAGGGAGTAAGTGTGGATCATCTCCACTGCGCACGCCGTCTGCATGCCTTTTTCAACACGTTCACCGAGCGCGGACACGGTTGACAATAAGAACAAGGGGCGAATTCTCTTTCCGCCGGCCTGGATGGAATAATCCATTGCTTCTTTTAACACGGAAGGCGCTTTTAGTCCCGCAATATATTGCGCCAGCCGTTTTTCAATTTCTTTCACATCATACGTCGCCTCGTGCAAGGTTATTCCTCCTCCTTAATTTCAAAATCCTTTTCTTCCCCGTCCTCGGACATGACTTTCGTCAATTGTTCTTCGACATTCTTCAATTTGCCGTGCAGCAGTTTGGACAGCTCCATTCCCTGTTTATAGATGGAAATTGCTTCCTCTAAGGGAACATCCCCTTCTTCCAGTTTGCGGACAATGTCCTCGAGCTGCGCCATCGCCTCTTCAAATGTTAATGATTCAGCCATTTTCTCTCCTCCTCCGAATTTCATCCACCGTGCACAAGAGCCCCCCGTCCGTTAACACGACCTGGATGGTGTCTCCTTTTTTGACCTGGCTTGTTTTTTTGATGATCGTTTCGTCTTCCGCCATTGCCAGGCTGTATCCCCTTTCCATCACTTTGAGCGGGCTGAGTGCTTCAAGGGCGGAAATGTTCTTCCCGAACCGGTGCTGTTTTTCCCGCAGCACCGCCTGCATTTGTTTCACCAAATTCCCGTGAAGGCTTATAAAATCCCGCCGCGCCTGCAAAAGTTTCTGCTCCGGCCGGTTGCGCAAAAGGCGCTCATACAAGTTCCGACACTGTTCCCCAGCCGCTCCGATCAGGCGTCCGGCTTCCCTGTGCAAGCTTTCCGCCAGGCGGTCAGCCTGTTCCATTTGCTGGCGGATCAGCCGGTACGGGTTTTTCAAAGCGGGCGACCGCTCGAGATACGCGAGGCGGCTGCTTTCATGGCGCACTTTTTCACGCACGCTCCGCAAAAGCCTTGCCTGCATGTTTAAAATTTTTTCACGTACTTCGTCGATATGTGGAACGGCAAGTTCGGCCGCGGCCGTCGGTGTCGGGGCGCGCAGATCAGCCGCAAAATCAGCAATCGTAAAATCCGTCTCATGGCCGACTGCGGAAATGACAGGAATCGTGGATGCGGCAATTGCCCGTGCCGTCATTTCTTCGTTAAACGCCCACAGTTCTTCGATTGAGCCGCCGCCCCTGCCGACAATCAGCACATCCGCTTTCCCCAGCCGGTTCGCCTCCTCAATCGCCTTGACAATGGAAGGCGCGGCATTTTCACCCTGTACGAGCGCAGGATGCAAAATGATTTTGACAACCGGAAATCTTCGCCTGATCGTTGTGATAATATCGCGGACAGCGGCACCCGTCGGCGAGGTGACAACGCCGACGACTTTCGGGTAAGCCGGTATCGGCCTCTTTTTTTCTTTTGCAAACAATCCTTCTTTCTCCAGCTTGTCCTTCAGCTGTTCATATGCAAGGTAAAGTGCGCCGATCCCGTCCGGCTGCATGCCTTTCACATACAGCTGATAACTGCCGCCTGCTTCGTACACCGAAACCGAAGCTCTGACAAGCACCTTCATGCCGTTTTCCGGATTGAATTTCAAAAACCGGTTGGCAGAGGAAAACATGACGGCGAGAATCCTTGCTCTCTCATCTTTTAATGTAAAATACATATGGCCGCTTGTGTGGCGTTTAAAATTGGAAATTTCCCCCTTGACATAAATATCCGCCAAATAAGGGTCGGCATCAAATTTCCGCTTGATGTATTTTGTCAACGTCTGTACCGTTAAATATTGCGGAGCCATACTTCCACCGCCTTTCTTTCCATTAAGAAAAGCTGCCTCCTTCTTTTGGGAGTCAGCTTTTTACCGGGCCCGTCCTGTTTTCTTTGACACTTAGGGGCACCCGCTTTTCCTGCCGTGAGATCCCCGCAGGCTGCACCAAGTTCCAGAAAACTTAAACCAAGGGCCTTTTACAACATTACCGTACTTTTTTCGCAGCTTTTAACGTGTTGGCCAGCAGCATCGTGATCGTCATCGGGCCGACGCCGCCAGGAACAGGCGTGATAAAGGAAGCTTTTTCTTTAACCGCGTCAAAATCGACATCCCCGCAAAGCTTTCCGTTTTCATCCCGGTTCATGCCGACATCGATCACCACGGCGCCGTCTTTGACGAAATCTGCTTTCACAAATTTCGCTTTCCCTACTGCGCTGATCAAAATATCCGCCTGCTGCGTGTAAAATTTTAAATCCGTCGTTTTCGAATGGCAATACGTGACAGTCGCATTTTCATTTAAGAAGAGCTGGCCGGCCGGTTTACCGACAATATTACTGCGGCCGATGACCACGACATGCTTGCCGGCGATTTCAATTCCTTTTGACTGCACCATTTTTAAGATGCCGCGGGGGGTACACGGCAAAAATGCATCCTGACCCGTCATCATCCTGCCAATATTGATTGGATGGAAGCCATCCACATCTTTTGCCGGGTCAATTGCTTCAATCACTTTATTCGGCCCGATATGCGGCGGCAAAGGAAGCTGCACCAGAATACCGTGGATATCGGGATCTTCGTTTAAATTTTCAATATGTTCGAATAATGTTTGTTCCGAAATATTTTCCGGTAGTTCGATCAAAACAGATTTCATGCCGAGCTCGCGGCACGCTTTTTCCTTATTTTTGACATATGTACGTGAAGCCTGGTCGTTTCCGACTAAAATGACGGAAAGTCCCGGGGTAATTCCTTGTTTTTTCAACTGCTCCGTTTCTGCCTGGATATCTTTTCTGATTTCAGCTGCCAATTGTTTACCGTCAATGATTTCCGCTGCCATTTCTCCATCCCCCGTCATTAAGATGATTGAATTGTATTTTTCATGTTGTTCAAAACACCGTTAATAAACTTGGCGGACTTTTCATCCGCAAACCGTTTCGAAATTTCAAGTGCTTCGTTAATTGCAACATTGGCAGGCACATCTTCCGCATACATTAGTTCATAAGCAGCAAGGCGCAAAATGTTTAAATCGACTTTTGCGAGCCTGTCCAGTGTCCAGTGTTCAAGATGCCGGCTGATCATGCCGTCAATTTCCGCTAGATGCGCAGCAGTGCCTTTTACAAGCTTTTCCAGATATTCATCGCTTTCCTGCCCGTTCAGCACATTCCGGACTGCTTCTTCCGGAGCTTCTTTGTTCATGTCGATCTGGAATATGGCCTGGAGCGCTTTTTCGCGGGCGGTTCTTCTTTTCATCATGTCGGCAATAACTCCTTTAAAAACTTCAAATTCACTTGAATCTATTGTAGCAGAATGGGGCCGCCAAAAAAAGGCCGGGACTTGAGCCCTGGCCCTTCCACTTACCCTTCCGTCTGGAATTCAGGTTCGTTCTTTTGGGTATCGAATTGAATTCCAACAATATGGATATTGACTTCTGCCGCTTCAAGAGCAGTCATGTTCAAGAGCGCCTGCCGGATATTATCTTGTACTTCCTGGGCAACAGACGGAATTGAAACGCCAAAATTCATCGTGCAGTATACATCCACTTTAATGCCGTCTTCGGCTAGCTCTACTTTAACGCCTTTACCGTGGTTTTTCTTGCCGAGGCGCTCTGCTACCCCGGTTGCGAAATTGCCGCGCATTTGCGCAACGCCTTCGACTTCAGATGCCGCAATTCCCGCAATAACTTCAATCACTTCAGGGGCGATCTCTACTTTTCCCAAGCCTTCTTCATCGTGGTGCATTTCTAACATTTGGTTGGTTTCTGCCATTTTTACACCTCCTACATACACGTTATTTCATTACATCGTATTTTTCAAGGAATTTCGTGTTGAAATCTCCTTCGATAAAAACTTCATGTTCGAGCAGGCGCTGATGGAACGGAATCGTTGTATAGATACCCTCCACGGCAAACTCGCTGAGCGCCCGCCTCATCCGTGCAATCGCTTCGTCGCGCGTCTTCCCGTAGGCGATTACTTTCGCAATCATCGAATCATAATACGGTGGAATAGTGTAACCCGAGTATGCGGCCGATTCTACCCGAACGCCGATCCCGCCCGGCGGAAGATAAAAATTTATTTTTCCAGGCGACGGCATAAAATTCTTTTCCGGGTTTTCAGCATTAATGCGGCATTCGATAGCCCAGCCGTTCCATGTGACATCTTCCTGTTTCAGAGACAGCGGCTCTCCCGATGCAACAAGGATCTGCTCTTTGACAAGATCGACGCCTGTCACCATTTCCGTAACCGGATGTTCCACCTGGATACGGGTATTCATTTCCATGAAATAAAATTTCTGGTTGCGGTGGTCAAAAATAAACTCGATTGTCCCTGCACCCGTGTAATCCACGGCTTTTGCGGCTTTCACGGCTGCCTGCCCCATCTCTTCGCGCATCTCGCTTGACAGCGCCGGTGAAGGCGATTCTTCAAGCAGTTTTTGCAGCCTTCTTTGGATGGTGCAGTCCCGTTCCCCCAAATGGATGACATTGCCGTATTTATCAGCCATGACCTGGATTTCGACATGTCGGAAATCCTCGATGTATTTTTCAAGATAGACGCCAGGATTACCAAAAGCGGTGGAGGCCTCCTGCTGCGTAATTTGGATACCCTTTACAAGCTCCTCTTCGTTTTTCGCAACGCGGATTCCCCTTCCGCCTCCGCCGGCCGTAGCTTTTATGATAACCGGATAGCCGATCGATTCAGCTACTGCCTTCGCCTCTTCGGCATCTTTGACAAGCCCGTCCGACCCCGGCACGATCGGGACGCCCGCCTGTTTCATCGTTTCCCTTGCGACGTCTTTTGCGCCCATTTTCGCGATTGCTTCCGGGCTCGGGCCGATAAACTCAATGTTGCATTCGCGGCATAGTTCGGCAAAATCAGCGTTTTCCGCCAAAAACCCATATCCTGGATGGATCGCGTCGCAGCCGGTTAAAGTGGCGGCACTGATAATGTTCATAAAATTCAAATAGCTGTCTTTCGATGCTTTCGGGCCGATGCAGTACGCTTCATCGGCAAGCTGGACGTGCAGCGCATTTTTATCCGCTTCCGAATAAACGGCAACCGCTTCGATCCCCAAATCGCGGCAGGCGCGGATAATTCGCACCGCGATTTCGCCGCGGTTTGCGATTAAAACTTTTTTTATCATGAGAGTCCGCTCCTTACTTTGTCTTTACCAAAAATAACGGCTGGCCGAATTCAACAAGCTGGCCGTCTTTTACGAGAATATCTACGATTTCCCCTTCCACTTCCGCTTCAATTTCGTTAAACAATTTCATCGCTTCGATTATACATACGACCGTATTCGGGCTGACTTTGGAGCCGACCTGTACATACGGTTCAGCTTCCGGTGAAGATGCCTGGTAGAATGTGCCGACCATCGGTGATACGATTTTATGTAAGTTTTCGTCATTAGATGTCGCCGGGGTTTGGGACTGTACAGGCGTTGCAGGCTGTGCTGCCTCAGAATGTACCGGTGGCTGCGGGGCAGGAACAGGCGCAGCAGCTTCCCGCAACGGGCGTTCAACTACCTGCACGCCGGAATTTTTCTTCATTTTAATGACAGTTCCTTCATTTTCATATTCAAATTCATCTAGGCTTGAACGGTCAACAAGCTCGATTAAAGCTTGGATATCCTCTACTTTCAGCATAAATGCCACTCCTTAAATTGAAATTCGTAATTCAAATTTATTAACATTTTATGAATAACTATCCATATCATACGATAACAGCGGGCAATAATTCAATGATTTGTATAAAATACAGCCTTCCGGAAATTTCCGGCCGGGCCCGGCTTCTCCAGAAAATACAAGGGGTAAAGCGGTTTACCTTTCAGAAAAGAACGAACCATTCATACTTTTCTATAATTTTTCAAATATAGAAAAAAAGGGCTGGACGCCCCTGTCTGAATCGTATTCTTTGTTTCATCAATTTGTCTGGAACTCTACCGCCAGCTTCGGCGTATTGCCGAGTTCCTGGTTGACGAGCTGGACGATTTCGTTTGCAGCCGCTTTGTCATGCTTTTTCGATTTCACGGTTACAATGACTTCGTCGCTATCTGCCTGCACGAGCGCATCTTCATATCCTTTTGCCTTGATCAGGCTTTCCAGCACCTGCTCTTTGTTCGCAGTTTCCGTCAATTTTTTCATTTCATCCATCGCCTTGCTTTTTTCTTCCGGCGTGAGGTCGGTTGAAGCGAGTTTATTTGTCAGTTCTTCCTGCTTTTTGCTCAGTTCATCCTGCCGCTCGAGGCGGAGCGCTTCAAAGACTTCATCGCTGGCGGGCTTCGTTGTCAACTTGATTTTTTGCGAAGAAGACGCATTTTCTTTTGATGACGAAGTCTCCTTTTCTTTATTTTGTTGGACAACCTGGTTCGTTGTTTTCGGATCGGCCGTCACGTAATAAACCGATAATACGACGACAAGGCTAAGCATTGTCAACAGCCAGACTGTTTGTTTTTTCAAAAGCATCATTCATTCCTCCTAATTCTTTTTCGGCATCACGGAAACCCGGTAACTTGCCACATTCAAAGCATTCGATACGGCTTCTTTTACCGATTTTTGGATGGAAATATCGCCGCCGCCGTCGCAGACAACGAGCACACCGGTAATTTCCGGCATTTTTGTTTCGGTAACAAGCGGCACTTCCTTATCCCCGTCCTGGACCGTTACGACTTTATCGTCCTTTGATATGCTTTCGATTTTCCGTTCCCCACCGTTTTTGTCGGTTTCGGTTGTTGTTTCGTTCTGGATTGTGGAGTTTTTTTCATACACTTTGCTTTCAGATGTGGAAACATTGACGCGGACGGTGACGGAGCCGACACCCTGAATCTGTTCAAGAATGCTCTTCAGCTCTTTTTCATACTGGTTTTCGTAAGCGAGGATCGTTTTCGATTTCTTAGATGTGCCTGATCCGAATGCCGCCGTTTCTTTTCCCGCAGTCTTTGCGGAGGATGAAACAGTGACAGCTTCATTTTTTTGGCCTGAATGCCCGAACAGGTCATTGATAAACATGGCCCCGAGCCCGCAAACAAATAAAAGGGTGACCAAATAGAGCTTTTTATGTTTTTTCGATTCATCAGGCGGTCCGGAAGGCAGCCACTTTTCTTTCAGTTTGTTAAACGGCCCCTGGTTACGGTCCATTTTCGTTTCCAAGCCCCCCTTCGATATGGAGTTCGATTTTTTCTTTTGGTACATTCCAGCGGTTTGACAACATTGAGATGATGGAGTTCTTTTCTGTGGAGCTTTCTTTTTCCGTATTTTCATCCGCGCCTATTTCGATCGGTTCAATCACAGCTACTGAGCCTTTTTCGTTTTCAGCTGCTAAGTAGACTTTGATTTTTTTTACATTGGTCACGTTTCCTAAAGCTGCCATATCCCCGCTTCCCTTTCCGTCTTTCCATTCAAGCTTAATATCCGATATGGATTTGCCGAACTGCTTTTCAACCTCCCCTTCCGCATCCTGTTTCAGTTGGACAGCCATTTGTTGTAATGTATATTCCTGCTGCATGGCATTTATTTCTTTTTTCTGCGTTTCCAGCGCATTTTCTTCCCCGTTTGAAAAATTTGCGCCTCCCACTTTAAATTTGGCAATGATGTCTTCGGGATTCATGGAAAAAAGCTGGAAGACAGGCGTTAAAATAATGGTGATTAAAAGTAGGCCAATCACCAGTTTTGTATACTTCCGCATCCCGGATTCGGGAAGGAGCATGTCCACGACCATGGTCAAAAGGATAAAAATGATGATATGAAGCACCCATTTTGTTAAATAATCCATACATTTCCCCCTTAACGCATCATCATCGTGAGGTTTCCGGCAGTGATGATCATGGTGATGCTGAGAAAAAACATGATCGTGACAATCGCCAGCGCGGCAAATACATACAGCATATTTTTACTGATAATGTCGAGGCAACTGATGACAGGCCCCCCGCCGAGCGGCTGCAGCAGGGCGGAAGCAAGTTTGAACATTAAAGACATCGTGAAAATTTTAATCGCCGGGAACACCGCAATTAGAAGCACGATGGCCACTCCCGCGATCCCGAGCGTGTTTTTCAATAATACGGAAGCGCTGATCACCGTATCGGCAGCATCTGTCAGCATCCGCCCGACAACCGGGACGAAATTTCCGGTTACAAATTTTGCGGTGCGGATCGCAAGCCCGTCGGTAATGGCGGTTGCCGTCCCCTGCACGGATAACACTCCTAAAAAAACCGACATAAACGCGCCCAGTATCCCGATTGCGAGGTTGCGCATGAGTTGCGCAAGGCGCGTTGCTTTATGCTGTTCGGAGAGGGTGCTTACAACGCTGAGCAAAGTGGAAAGCAGCAGCATCGGCAGCACAATATACTGGATCAACATCCCACTTGTGCTCGACAAAAAAATGATCACGGGGTGGAAAAATGCCGCCGAAGTGACGCCCCCTGAAGTCGATAAGAGCGCAAGCAAAAGCGGCATCAGGGCAAGGATAAACCCACCCATCGCCCGGATGGCCTCAAGTGCGTAATCGAGTGCGACATGAAAACTGTTCAGCGCAATGACCACCAGCACCATAAAAACGACAGCATATGCGATTTTGCTGACCGTCCCCTGCTGGAAGGAATGGTGGATTGTTTCCAGCAGCATGCTCAGGATTGTAAGGATAATGAGGGAGCCGAGCAGCTTACCGTTGATGAGCAGTTCCTGGAAAATAAACGAGAGAAAGCCCTTCAGCCAGGCTTGCAAAGAAAAATGCTTTTCGCCCTTGATGAAATCCATCAGGCTCCCTTTTTGGCTTTCCGGCAAATAGCCGCCATATTCACTGACAATTTTGTTCCAATACGTTTTCAATTCCGATAAGTCCAATTGATTCAATTGTTCATCGACAATTTTTTCAGATATGCTGTCATCCTTACCCGAATTTTCCCCTGCAGCGCAAACCGATTGCCCGCAGTAAAATAATGCAAACAAAATGGCCAGCACTTTGATCCATATCCTGCGCCGCATGTTTTTCAACTCCTAGCCTTTCGGAACGAGATTAACAATCGTTTCGATCAATACCGTGATAATGGGAATGGCCATCGTTAAAATGATGATTTTCCCCGCCACTTCAACTTTTGCCGCCATCGCCCCCTGCCCGGCGTCTTTTGTAATATTGGCGGCAAAATCGGCAATATAGGCGATTCCGATAATCTTTAAAATCGTTTCGATGTACATCGTGTCCACATTGCCTTTTTGGGCAATTTTTTGCAGGAGCCGGATAATGTCATAAATCTTGTCCATGAGAAAAAGAAAAATGAAACAGCCGGCAAAAAGCGTCAGCAAAAACGCGAAATTCGGCTTTTGCTCTTTTAAAATCAGCGCAAGGAATGTGGTGATGAGCGCAATACCTGCAATTTGCAGCATTTCAATGGGAAATCCCCTCCTTTCGTTTTTGGCTTGGCCTCTTTATTGAAAAGATTTGTTAAATTTTATTGTTGATGATCGCGAAATTCGCTCACTTTCCGAACGCATCGCGAGACCCCTCACTCGATACCTTGTTGCGAGGTCTCTACTATCCCGCAGGAGTCTAAGAAATGAGATAATCAACATGGATCACGAACACAGCCTATTGAAAAAGAAAAACGGTTTTGATTTTGGAAAATAAATCCCCCACAATGGAAGTGACCAAAAATAAGATGTAAAGAAACCCGAGGAGCGTCACCCATTGCGCATATTCTTTCTTGCCAACCTGGTCCAGTATGGTGTGCAGAAATGCTACGACAATGCCGACCCCGGCAATTTTGAAAATGATATCCACATCAATGCCCATTGCCTCTCCCCCAAATTTGATCCGCCCCGGAAAGGTCAGATCAGCAAAATGACGATCAGTAATCCCGTGAGAACGCCAAGGCTTTTTGCCATTTTTTCATAGCGCATCTGCCGCTCATGCGCTTCTTTTTCTTCCCGTTCCAAATGCGTGAGTGCGAGCATGATCTGTTTCTGCTCGGTATAACGGTCATGTTTTCCCAAGTTTTCCCCAAGCTGCAGCAGCACTTCATGCTCGCTTTCCTTTAGGGCCGTGTTCCCCCAAATTTGTGCAAGGCTTTTTTCCCATGCCTCTTTTACCGTCGTTTCCACTGTTGTTAATTGCCCGGCAAACGTTTGAAAGAAAGAGGAGGCCGGTTCCGGCAGCTGCAAAGCCAGTTTTCTTGCTGCTTCATGGAGCGGCGTGTGCCCGTACATAATTTCAGTTTCCAACGCCTGAAGCGCACTTTTGAATATTCTTAACTGGCGGGGGCGCTCGCTTAAACGTCTCGCCATCTCGAATCCGGCCAGGCTCGTTGCCAGCACAATCAATGCTGCACCGATCAATTTAAGCACGGGAAACACCCTCATTGCTTTTGATCAAATCCCCATCCGCATTCCGGATTGCCGCAACGAATCCCGGCCTGCCCCCGCGCGCCAGTTCAAAAAAGCGGTCAAACGCCTGCTGGCTCAGGATTTTCTTTAAGATCGGGCGCTTCTGAATGTCCCGGTATGTTTCGCCATGGGTCGTCATGACTAAAGAAATTCCGGCATTTACCGCTTCCATGATCGCCTGTGCATCTTCCTCACGCCCGATTTCATCGACGATTAAGACTTCGGGGCTCATTGACCGGATCAGCATCATCATCCCCTCCGCTTTCGGGCAGGCATCGAGCACATCAACACGCGGACCGAAATGGAGCTGCGGAACGCCGCGCACACAGCCCGCGATTTCAGACCGCTCATCGACAATGCCCACTTTACAGGGTGGAATCCCACGTTCCGGGACGCCGCTTGAGATGAGCCGTGCAACATCCCTTAAAAAAGTGGTTTTCCCGGCCTGGGGTGCGCCGATGATCATGGCGGACAGCCAACGGCCCTTGTACAGGTAGGGGACATACGGCTCTGCGGCCCCGATTTTTTCGCGGGCGATCCTGATATTAAAAGAAGAGAAATAACGGATCGCCTTTACTTGTCCATTTTCAAGGATCACTTTTCCGGCAATCCCTACGCGGTGCCCGCCTTCGATTGTGACATACCCTTTTTTCAGCTCTTCTTCCAATGTATAAAATGAGAAATTGGCCAGCCGGTTAATCAGCTGTTCGGCGTCGTTTTCCGTCGGTATATAGCGTATAAAATAAGGCTTTCCTTTTGCGGTCACTTCAAGCGGGCGGTTCACGCGGATGCGGATTTCCTCCACATCATCAAGGATGTTTTCCCTCAAATTTTCCAACTGCTGTGAAATCGCCTTTGGCAAAACGCCCAGCAAATTTTTCATCCTAATCCCCTCGCTTACTAAAAACCCATACAGCTTGGTTCATTGATAATACAATCTATTCAACGCATCAAAAAATATGCAAAGAACAGTTTCTGTTATTCATAATTTAACTATAATTTCATTATGTAAACTCAATCATAGGATCAATGCCTACGTGCACAAAAACAACAAATGACAATCACTCCGCCAAAATAAAAAAGCTTGTGGCAGAACATGCCGTCAAGCTTTTTTTCAAATTAAGCGCGGGATACGTAAGTACCGTCCGTTGTATTGATGATTAATTTATCGCCTTCGTTGACGAAGAAAGGCACCTGCACGGTCAGGCCGGTTTCAAGGGTGGCCGGTTTCGATCCGCCTGTTGCGGTGTCGCCTTTCACGCCCGGTTCCGTATGGGTGACCGTGAGCGTAACCGTATTCGGAAGTTCGATCCCTAGTGTTTCCCCTTGGTACATGATGACCTGCACTTCCATGTTTTCCAGCAAATATTTCAACTCATCCTGGATTTGGGCAGTGCTCAGTTCGATTTGTTCGTACGTTTCCGTATCCATGAAAACGTGCTGGTCGCCGTTTGCATACAAATACTGCATCCTGCGGTTGTCAATTTGGGCCCTTTCCACTTTCTCGCCAGCACGGAAAGTTTTTTCCTGGATCGCGCCGGTGCGCAAATTGCGGAGTTTGGAGCGCACAAACGCAGCGCCTTTTCCTGGTTTAACGTGCTGGAAGTCAAGGACGCGCCAGATACCGCCGTCCACTTCAATCGTTAAGCCGGTGCGAAAATCGTTTACTGAAATCATATTTTTCCTCCTACATCTTCATACAATCCCTGATGGGGACTGTATCATTATAATATAATAAGTTCTTTTGTGGAATGTGTGAGCAATTCATTGGAATCTTCCGTAATCAAAGCATCGTCTTCAATCCGCACGCCGCCGACGCCCGGCAGGTAAATCCCCGGTTCAATCGTCACGACCATGCCCGGTTCCAAAGTGTAGGCTGAACGCTTGGAAAGATTCGGTCCTTCATGGATTTCAAGGCCGATCCCATGGCCCAGGGAATGTCCGAATGCTTCTCCGTAACCTTTTGACGCAATATAATCGCGGCTGACCGCGTCTGCTTCCACACCTGTCATGCCCGGTTTGATCTTCTCTACGGCCAAAACTTGTGATTCGAGCACAATATGATAGATCTCTTTCAATTGTTCCGAAGGCTCCCCGACCGCAACCGTCCTTGTGATATCGGAACAGTAACCTTTGTAGAGCGCACCGTAATCCAACGTCACAAAATCGCCTTTTTCGATCACTTTATTGCTGGCTACACCGTGCGGCAGTGCAGAGCGTGTGCCGGATGCGACAATCGTATCGAAGGAAGAAGCGGTTGCGCCGCATTTCCTCATGAAAAATTCCAGTTCATTGGAGACTTCCAATTCTGTTATACCCGGTTTGATAAAATCCAAAATATGTTTAAAAGCAGCATCCGCAATATCCGCAGCTTCCTTTAATATCTTAATTTCCGCTTCCGTTTTTATCAAGCGCAAATTTTCAACAAGGCCGGAAACAGGGACAAGCTCGGCTTTTAGCACACGCTCGTACGTTTTAAAAAGTGCGTAGCTCATATAGTCCTGTTCAAAGCCGAGCTTTTTGATGCCCATCGCCTCCACCTGTTTGGCCACTTCCTGTTCCACCGGGCCCTGGTGCTGAACAATTTCATAGCCTTCACACTGCTCGGAAGCCTGCTCGACATACCGGAAATCGGTAATGAATTTCGCTGCATCTTCAGATATCAGGACAATTCCGGTTGTCCCTGTAAAATTGGACATATAGCGGCGGTTGTACGGGCTCGTGATCAAGATCCCGTCAATGCCTGATTCCGAAAATTTTTCCCTTAGTTTTTCCAATTTGGACATCGTTATTCCTCTCCCTCTCTTGCCCCGAGAAAAGCCATAAGCGCCAGTTCATAGCCGTAAAGCCCGAGGCCCGCAATTTGCCCGCGCGAAACTGCCGCCGTAACGGAACGGTGGCGGAACTCCTCGCGGGCGTGGATGTTTGAAATATGTACTTCAATAACCGGTACACTGATGGAACTGATTGCATCCCGCAAAGCATAACTGTAATGCGTCAGTGCGCCGGGATTAAAAATGATACCGGCATAACCCTCTTCCTCCGCAGCATGGAGCCTGTCAATCAATGCGCCTTCATGGTTCGACTGGAAAAAGCCGACTGAAACGCGGTGCTTTTCCGCTAGCCTTTTCATACGCTCCATCAGGGACTGCAAAGAATCCGTCCCGTATATGCCCGGCTCCCTTTTCCCGAGCAAATTTAGGTTCGGGCCGTTTACAACAAGATATTTTTCCATTCCTAGCACCTTATTTTGACATTTTTTAACGTGCCCATTTTATCATAAATTGAAGGAAATTTCTATTTTTTTAACTTTCACTGCCGGGTATTTGTCTGTCCGGCTACCCTTTTTTTAAACTTTTGGCCCCTTTCATACTCAAAAGAAATCGAATATCCGATAAAGACTCCGTATAGGATGTATATGCATGCACATGTGGTGATCGTATTGGCATCCAGTTTTAAAAGCGGCTTCATGCCCGGGAAAATCGGATTCAGTACGAGCAGCACGAGCGCGCACAAGCAAAGGCCGTATGCCGCCCCCGCCCACATTGATTTGATTTTTTTAAAGAAAAGATAATAGACAATGGCAACACCGATCGAGATAAGCCCGTAAGCAAGAATGGCGATCATTTTGCCAATCCATATTTTCCGCCAGCTTCCAACTGTAAAAGGTTCCAGAAGGATATTAGGCTCAATCGTTGTAAAATGAAGGTAAAAGCACAAATAAGCTACAACGCTCCAAATGATTCCGCCGGTAAAACCAGTTACAATCACCATTTGGAAAAAAGTCAATGTATGTTCCTGGTATTTCAGTTTTTCGCTGCCGATTGCCATATTCCCACCCCAGAACGTTTAAGTTATGCCAACTGTTCTTATCTTTACCAGAAAGCTTTCCTCTAGTCGTTTTTAAAATTTTTTAGTAAAATGAAGGTAGAAATGAGGATTTGAAAACAGCTTTTGCCTTATGGCTGAATGATGAATAGATTAGTGATATTTGGGGGAATAGAAAAAAGTGACAAAACCAGCATATGGTGGCCAGGCGGTCATTGAAGGGGTCATGTTTGGTGGAAAACACATTTCTGTAACCGCCATCCGCCGCAAAGACAACAGTATCGACTATTTTTATCTGCCAAAAAAAACTATCCCATCCGTGCAAGCCATGAAAACAATCCCTTTTTTGCGCGGGATTGTTGCGATCATTGAATCGAGCGCAAACGGGGCCAAACATTTAAATTTTGCAAGCGAACGGTATGATGTCGACCCGAAAGACGATGCAAAAATAAAGGAAGAATCCCCTTCAAAAACAACGCTCGTTTTGGGTGTGGCCGTCGCCGGTGTCCTGTCGTTTCTATTTGCCAAATTTTTCATGACGATCATCCCGGTGTTTTTGGCCGAGTTGATGAGACCCATTTTTCCGGGCAGCCTCGCGCAAATTTTGGTTGAAGGTGCATTTAAACTACTGCTTGTGCTCACATATATTTATGCCATTTCCTTTACCCCGCTGATTAAACGGTTATTCCAGTACCACGGGGCGGAACACAAAGTCATTAACGCATACGAGAACGGCCTTGGGCTGACCGTCGAAAACGTCAAGTCACAGTCAAGGCTGCATTACCGTTGCGGCAGCAGTTTTATCCTGTTCACCGTGATTGTCAGCGTACTGATTTACACGCTTGTGCCAACCGATCCGCTGTGGCTGCGTGTGATGGATCGGATTTTGCTGATCCCGGTCGTGCTCGGCGTGTCATTTGAAGTGCTGCAGCTGACCAACAAAGCCCGAAACATACCGGTTTTAAAGTATCTCGGCTATCCCGGCCTTTGGCTTCAGCTTTTGACCACAAAAGAACCGGACGAAAAACAGATTGAAGTGGCCATTGCATCTTTCAATGAACTGCTGAAAATGGAATCGGAACACCCGACATCTGCTGTCCTTTAAAAAAACATCTGAAATTTCCAGCGGATGGGAATGCATTCAATATTCCAAACAGGAGAGCGCATCGGGAAAATCAGGAGACTTGAACACCAAAAATATTTGCGGAGAGAACCGTATAAACTGATAGAATGATGGAAAAAATGATTCAGAAAACATGAGGAGGTGGCTTTTGTTGGAAGCTCGTCAATGGATCATTGCCAGCATTATTCTCCTGGCCCTGGTCGGCCTTGGTGCATCTTTGTTTCACGATCCTGTTATATTTCTGAAAAGGGTGGCGGCAATCGCAATTTTTGCGGCAGTACTGGTGGTTGGCTTGCGTTTATTGCTCCGCAGGGGGATGAGTGTTTCCAACCAGGAACAAAGAGCGTTTTTAAAAGCCGCCCGCAAATCGAGAAAAAGAATGAAAAAGCGGAATATGAGAGTCCATACGCATCATACGGTGAAATTTCAAAAACGCCCGTTGCGTAAAAGATCTAACGTTCAATTAACTGTGATCGAAGGAAAAAAAGGCAAAAAGAAAAATCGAGCTGTCTATTAAGCTCGATTCTCTTTTTGCCTTTTTCCGTTAATACGTCCATGTCTTCAGGAAGGCTTCTGTTTTTTTTCTGCCTGATTCAATGAGGGCGGCCTTTTTTTCATCAGTGAGCTTAAAGTCGATGGAGAGAATGCCTTCCGTCGGGATAAAGATGATGTCCTTTTCCAGTTTTCTTGAAATGTAACGGGCATCGTGCGCGTCTTTCATTGTCGTAAACAAGGCATCAAACAGCTGGATCGCATTTTGAATGTTTGCTTTCAGCTGCTCAAACTTTTTTTGGCTGAGGGTGATACCAAGCACCGGCCGCTCTCTCTTTTCTTCAGGATTCACAAACAGCCACATTGGGAAATTGCTTAACACTCCGCCGTCCACAATGATACTTGTGCCCTCAAGAGACCGCAGCCTGACCGGTTCGAAGAAATACGGAATGCTGCAGCTCATCCGGATTGCCCGCGCCACCGGAAACGTCTGGGGAGGGATGCCGTAGTTTTCCAGGTCATCCGGCAAAACGACAAGCCGGTTATGGGAGAGGTCGGATGCCATAAAATAAAGGGAACCCTCCGGAACATCTTTAAACGTATACACCCCTTTGGCTGCCAACTTTTTTTCAAGCCATTCTTCGAATTCGGCACCCCTGTAAAGCCCGAGGCGCCAATACAACAAAAGCCATTTCGCGAGCGGCATCGGCAGAAACGTTTTTCTCGGGTCGAGGAAACCGCCAAGATCGGTCGCGTCAAGCAGCTGTTTCATTTCGCTGCTTGTATAGCCCGCCGCTTTAAGCCCCGCAAAAATCGACCCCACGCTTGTGCCGGCCAGGCGTTTAAAGGTAAACCCCTTCTTTTCCAATACCTCCAGCGCGCCGATCAGTGCCAGCCCTTTCACGCCTCCGCCGGAAAAAACAGCGTCAATTTCCATTGCAAGCCCCGCCTTCATTTCCCGCCGGGCAGTAAGCGTTGTTTACAGTGAAATAGGAAAAAAACTGGGCCATCCCCCGGCATATCTGTTTTAACAATATTTTTAATACAATGGGGCTTGCATTAGAACTTTTTTATATTTGCAGGTAAAAAAAGAACGGGCACAAAATGTAGCTTTGAAAAAAAGTTTGATCAAAATATCTCCAAAAACCCTTATTTTATAATCCATATTTTGAAGAAGAACATTTTACCTCTTTATTACAGCCATATTCAAAAATTTGTGAAGATACATTTGGTTTGACAAGTAAAGAAATGTATAAAAATATTTTTTATAAGGCTCCTGTTGGAACGAATGGAAGAAATGAATGGTGCGAATGTGATGGGGTAATTATTTATGATGATGTAATGATAATTGTTGAAGTTAAAGCAGGTGCAATTTCACCAGCTTCACCATTTTCTGACGAAGAAAACTTTAAATCGTCAATAAAGCAATTGACAGAAAACCCATATAGTCAAGCTATTAGATTTTATAAAGAATTTATTAAAAATAATAAAATTGAAATTTATCGTAAGGAATCGAAAAGAAAGTACCAATTCGTTAAAGAAATAAAGGATATTAAGTTCATTCAAGCTTGTTGTATCACTCTAGATGATTTCAATGAAATAGCTGCACAAATCGAAAAAACAGACTTAATACAAAATTCGTCTTTACCAGTATGGTGTATCTCGGTAGGAGATTTAAGAGTATATGCGGAAATTATAGATTCGCCTAGTCACTTTTTGAATTTTTTATATCAAAGAAGTAAAGCATCACGTAACCCAAAAGTAAAATTGAATGATGAATTAGATCATTTAGGAATGTATCTAGCTTATAATGACTATTCAAATCATGTTGATAAATTACTTGATAGCCATGAAGGAG